>SVFZ01000028.1 GCA_015056585.1 Butyrivibrio sp.
CTTGCCAAGGGACTTATGGGTACCAACGAGATCATAGGAACAGCAGCTACAGAGGCCAGCAGGAAGAAAGCAGCTGAGAAATTCGGAATTCAGGTAAGGAACTCCAATGAAGCTGTAGCCAAGGAATCAGATATTATCATTCTGGCAGTAAAGCCCCAGTATTTAAAGGGCGTGATTGCAGAGATCATGGACAGTGTGGATGACAGCAAAGTGGTGGTTTCCATTGCTGCAGGCAAGACCATCAGCTGGTATGCTCAGGAATTTGAGAAGCCTGTGAAGGTTATCCGCGTAATGCCCAATACTCCGGCTCTTGTTCTTGAGGGATGCTCTGCAGTTTGCAGAAATGATCTTGTAACAGACGAGGATTTCCATTTTGTGCTTGAGCTTTTGGAGAGCTTTGGAAAGGCTTATACAGTACCTGAATCCATGATGGATGTGGTGGTTGGAGTGAGCGGTTCTTCTCCGGCATATGTATTTTTGTTCATTGAGGCTATGGCAGATGCTGCGGTTGCAGGCGGTATGCCAAGGAAGCAGGCCTATGAATTTGCGGCCCAGTCAGTTCTCGGAAGTGCCAAGATGGTACTGGAAACAGGCAAGCATCCGGGAGAACTTAAGGATATGGTATGTTCTCCTGCAGGTACAACCATAGAAGCTGTCAGAGTGCTGGAGGAAAAAGGGTTTAGAGGAACTGTCATAGATGCAGTAAAAGCCTGCATTGATAAGAGCAGGAGCCTGTAAGATTTTAGGGGTGTCTTTACGCTTGCAGACCAGTTCAGATAAGGTTTTTTTATCCTGAATTTGAACGAAAAATTGCTACAAATTTGACAAGTAAGAATATTTTTGCTAATATCGTGTGTTGATAGCGGTAATAAATCGAAATATTTGTGTAACAATTACCGCCCGGCATGCTTATATGCTGGAACATTAAATTCGAGGATAGCAAAGGTATGAATAAGACGACAAGGTTATCTGTTGGAAAACTGAGGCCTTTCTTTGTTTTAGGTCTCGTCCTGGTTCTCTTTACTTCCAATGGATTAACTGTAAATGCCAGGAATAACAACGGCGTCAGCGACATTTCCGTAGGCATTTCAAGTATTATCAGTCCTGTTTCTCCACTTGGCATGGATTATGATGCCACAGAGGTTATCGTGGCCAGTAACGTGGACAAATCGGACAAGGCATCCGTAGCAAGCACTGTCTCTACAGAAGAGACAACAGAGAGCAGGCTCGTGATGTCAAATGTGTCAAAGACACTTAACATCAGGGAGAATCCTGATGAAGACAGTACAAAGGTAGGCGTCCTTTACAAGGACTGCGGAGGCAAGATCCTTTCAAGAGAGAACGGTTGGACCAAGCTCCAGTCCGGAGATCTTGTGGGATGGGCCAAAGATGAGTATCTCCTTTTTGATGAGGATGCTCAGAATGCAGCTTCGGAAGTTGGTAAGCAGATCGTTACCAGTCTTAGCAGTGCTCTTAATGTAAGAAAAGAGCCATCTGAGGATGCAGAAGTACTCGGCGTTTTAACAGAGAAAGTTTTTGTGGATATGATCGAAGATCTGGGAAATGGCTGGATCAGTGTAGATTACAACGATGAGACGGGATATGTTCAGTCTGAGTATGTAACAACTGAGTTCAAGATTGACCAGGGTGAGACCATAGCAGCGATTAAGATCAGAGAAGAGGCAGCCAAGAAGGCAGCTCTTAAGAAGAATCAGGGAGCTGTGGCAGCAGATGCTGATGAACTCAAGCTTCTTGCAGCACTTATCCAGTGTGAGGCAGGCAATCAGCCTTATGAAGGCAGAGTGGCAGTTGGTGCAGTCGTTCTTAACCGTGTAAGGAGCGGAGCTTATCCTAACACAATTTACAGTGTTATTTATGCTTCAGGTCAGTTTACACCTGCTCTTAACGGAACAGTTGCCAAGGTTTACAACAGTGGCAAGATTTATGATATGAACTACCAGGCAGCTCAGGCAGCGCTTAATGGCGAGACTACCGTGGGTTCTGCGCTTCACTTCAGAAGAGCCAACGGACGAGAAGGCATCATAATCGGAGCTCATGTATTCTGGTGACAGCATGTTCTCTTAAATGATTGTTTTCGTTTGTGCGGTGATAAAAGTTACTCATCAAAATCGTATAAATATGCAGAAATAATCATTCTAATATGATAAGATGTAAGGGATTGCGGTAGTGCAATCCCTTATTTGAAATATGCAGGTCGCTAAATGCCTGGCGTTTTGGGAAACGGACACTGCCGAGAGTGGAATGGAGGAGATGCGATGAATTTATACGGACGCGATTTTTTGAAACTGCTTGATTTTACTACGGAAGAGATTGAGTATTTGATCGATCTTGCTGCTGAGCTTAAGGACAAGAAACGAAGACACATTCTCCATGATGAGCTTAAGGGCAGAAATATAGCGCTGATCTTTGAGAAGACCAGTACAAGGACAAGATGCTCCTTTGAAGTTGCAGCATCCGATCTTGGTATGGGTTCCACATACCTTAACCCCACAGACTCACAGATTGGCAAAAAAGAGAGTATTGCCGATACAGCTCGCGTTTTATCCAGCATGTATGACGGAATCGAGTACAGGGGCTTTGAGCAGGAAATAGTGGAGACAATTGCCAAATACAGCAAGGTTCCAGTATGGAACGGACTTACCAATGAGTTCCATCCCACACAGATGCTGGCTGATGCGCTTACTATCAGGGAGCACTTTGGAAAGCTAAAAGGGATTCACCTTGTATACATGGGAGATGCAAGATATAACACAGGCAATTCTTTAATGGTTCTGTGCGCTAAGCTTGGTATGCACTTTACAGCTGTTTCCAACAATAAATATTTCCCGGGAAAAGAGCTGGTGGATACCTGCAAGGAGATCGCAAAGAGCACAGGTGCAGTGATCGATTTTTGTGAGGACCCGATTGAAGGTACAAAGGGCGCTGACGTCATCTACACAGACATCTGGGTATCCATGGGAGAGCCGGATGAAGTCTGGGAAGAGCGTATCAAAGATCTTGAGCCTTATCGCGTGACTATGGATATTATGAAGAACGCAGGAGACGGAGCGGTATTTATGCACTGCCTGCCTTCATTTCATGACCTTAACACAGGAATCGGCAGACAGATCAAGGAAAAATACGGACTTGATGAGATGGAAGTTACAGATGAAGTATTTGAGTCCGAAAGATCCATTGTGTTTGACGAGGCGGAGAACCGTATGCACACCATCAAGGCAGTTATGCTCGCAACGCTGAAGAAGTAATGCGAAGATTTGAGGCAGCATTTTTGCTGATGTTGCTATAATATATCATGAATCTACACAACATAGACAAATTACATTTTGATCAAGGCTTGAAGGGGAGTTTATGCTAAGTAAAGAAGATATCAGCCGGCAGCTGACAACCAACTGGGCTGCAAGAAATCTAATCTATAAGGATGAGACCGGATCCACAAACGACGATGCCAGGATTCTCGGAGAGGAGGGTGCTGCGCACGGAACGCTTGTGGTTGCTGATATGCAAAAAACAGGCCGTGGTTCAAGAGGACGAAGCTGGGAGACACCCAGTGGCACCAACATTGCGATGAGTCTTTTGCTAAGGCCCATTGCACCACCGGACAAGATATCAATGCTTACACTGGTCATGGGACTTTCTGTTGCTGAAGGCATTGAGGATGCAATAATTGAGAAGAGAGACAGGTCTTTATCAAGATCAACTCTTATGGATTTTTCCAGGGAGATACTTTCTGAGACCAAGTACTATCCGCAGATAAAGTGGCCCAATGACGTAGTTATTGCTAATAAAAAAATATGTGGTATACTGACAGAGCTTCACATGAACCCTGATAATACCATCAACAACGTGGTTATCGGAGTCGGCATAAACGTAAACATGACTGAATTTCCGGAGGATATCAGGGACATAGCAGGGTCTATCCTTACCACCACCGGAGTAAAGGTGGACAGGAGTACAGTGGTGGCCTGCTGCATGAAGCGCTTTGAAGAGAACTATGAGAAATACAACAGGTCTTTTGACCTGACTCTCCTTAGGGATAATTATGAGAGCAGGCTTATCAACAGGCACAAGCTGGTCAAGATTCTCGACCCCAAGGGTGAGTATGAGGCCATTGCTCACGGCATTACCAATACCGGAGCTCTTATCGTCTCCAATGAAGAGGGCGAAGAGTTTGAGATAAACGCCGGAGAAGTTTCCGTAAGGGGACTTTACAGCTACACATGATGTGATTTTTGTTCCGGGACTTCTGGTTTACAGCGGCTTTTTATCGGAGGAATTATGATTCTTGTAATTGATGTAGGAAATACAAATATTACATGCGGAGTATTTAGCGGAGAGAAGCTTGTAAGCTTTTTTCGCATGACCACAGGATTTGCCAGGACTTCAGACGAATACGGCATCGAGATTCTCTCTATGCTTGAGATAAACGGTGTTGCCAAGACTGCCATCGAGGGCGCTATGATAGCCAGCGTGGTTCCGAAGGTGATGCACGCTCTTGTAAATGCCATCGTCAAGTACATCGGCAAGAAGCCTTATATTGTGGGACCCGGCATCAAGACCGGTATCAAGATTGCAACGGACAATCCAAGGGAAGTGGGCCCGGACCTTATAGTTGATGCGGTTGCAGGATACGAGATATATGGCGGACCGGTACTTGTCATCGACTTTGGAACTGCTACCACATATATCATGGTAAACGATAAGGGAGAACTCTTTACGGGCATCTTTTCCCCGGGCATCAGGATATCCGCCAAGGCTCTTTGGGAGGACGCGGCTAAGCTTCCGGAGATTGAGATAGCAAAGCCTGCAGGAATCCTGGCAAAAGAGACTATCTCCAGTATGCAGGCAGGTCTTTACTATGGACAGATTGGACAGACCAAGTACATTGTAAATGAGATGAAGAAGGCATCGGGCTTTCCAAACGCGAAGGTTATAGCAACCGGCGGACTTGGCAGGATCGTAGCCGACGACACTGAAGAGATCGATGTTTATGATCCGAATCTGACCCTCAGGGGACTTCAGATTCTTTACAACAAGAATCGTCGCAGCAAGCCCCAGTTAAAAGAGTTTGCGGACGAGAATACACCGGAGTGACGGCGGGGATATTTGTTGCCGTCTCGAAAGTACAAAGGATTTACAGACAGAAAACAGGTAATTAAGATGAGTGCAGAAGAATTTGAAAAAGAATTTAAGAAGGAATTTTCCGATAAGAGTTATAGCGAGGATGGTGAAGAGGAAATTCTTCATATAGATGAGATGCAAAAGACCAACAAGGCCAGAACTTTTGAAGAGGCAGCAGGCGGCAGGATCGTTATTTGCGGAGCTAATGCCTATGAGCAGAAGTACTATTTTAATCCGCTTTTCAAGCAGATCCCGGAGAGCATAAAAAAGGAGCTGAATATCATCAGCGTACTTTTTACCCAGGAAGCGGGCGGAATCTTTATCATAGCCTTTGAAGAGGACGGCAGTGTCAGCATTGAAACTAATGCGGATGAAGAAGATATCACCTATGACGAGATAACAGCAGGACTCCTTGTGCGAAAAGTTCAGCGCAGAAGGCAGGATCTTTTCGAGGCACTGGGGCTCTATTACAGGATCTACGTACTTCATGAGAATCCGGCGGATATACTGGATTCAGATGAAGGCTGAGATAGAAGATCTTTGATTTTCGTGAACGAAGCTTGTTCTGGCGAGTCTGTATACAGATGAGAGCAGAACATCATTTTTTAGGGGCATTATGGCAGGATACGGCAAGTTACAGATTGGGAACGTTGTTCTCGACAACAATATAATCCTTGGACCCATGGCAGGTGTTTCAGACCTGCCTTTTCGTCTGTTATGCAGGGAAATGGGAGCAGGCCTGGTGTGCATGGAAATGGTAAGTGCCAAGGCAATTACATATAAGAACAGGAACACCGGGATGCTTATGGAGATTCATGAGGATGAGCATCCTGTTTCTTTGCAGCTTTTCGGGTCAGAGCCTGAGATAATGCAGGAAGCTTTCCTTATGATAAAGGACAGACCCTTTGATATCCTCGACGTAAATATGGGATGCCCTGTTCCGAAGGTGGTTGGAAACGGCGAGGGATCGGCACTTATGAAGAATCCTGAGCTAATTGAAAAAATAGTAAAGGCTCTCACCGATGTTTCCGACAGGCCTGTCACTGTCAAGATAAGGAAAGGCTTTACCGAGGAGACAGCAAATGCTGTGGAGTGCGCGCTGGCAGCGCAGGAAGGCGGAGCGGCGGCAGTTGCGGTTCATGGAAGGACGAGAGAACAGTACTACTCCGGAACTGCTGATTGGAGTATAATCCGCAAGGTAAAAGAGGCTGTGAAGATTCCTGTTATCGGAAACGGAGATGTGGTGGACGGCCCTTCCGCGAAGCGCATGTTTGAAGAAACCGGGTGCGATGGCGTGATGGTGGCGAGAGCTGCGCAGGGGAATCCATTTCTTTTCCGTGAGATAAAGAGCTTTTTTGAAAAGGGAGAAGCTTGTGAAAGACCCACAAACCGGGAAATTTACGATACAGTCATCAGGCACGCGGACCTTCAGCTTAAGTACAAGGGCGAGTACATCGGAATCCGCGAGATGAGAAAGCACGTATCCTGGTACACCTATGGCATGCCTGGTAGTGCCAGATTCCGCAATGAAATAAATCAGATGACGGATATGGATTCATTAAAAGAAGCGTGTGGACTATTGTTTGGTCAGAACTAGGATTGCAACTATTCAGAGTCAAGACTCGGAAACATAGATGCAAATTATTAAAAAATTATAAACGTTCAATCGAGCATAAATTGTGACCTTGACACAAAAAATCATAGACTATATAATAGCAAAGTTAAAATAGATTTTTGCCTGATAAATATTTGCTTGAATATAGTTTTAATGCCCGCAAATATGCGGTTTAGATCATTATGAAGGGTAGGTTTTGATAATGGAAGAGAAGAAGAATATTTTAACTTATGAAGGACTCAAGAAATACGAGGATGAACTTCATGAGCTCAAAGTTGTAAAACGTAAAGAGGTTGCTGAGAAGATTAAAGAGGCAAGAGAGCAGGGAGACCTTTCCGAGAATGCTGAGTACGATGCAGCCAAGGACGAGCAGCGTGACATCGAGGCAAGAATAGAGGCACTTGAGAAGATCCTCAAGAACGCTGAGGTCGTTGTAGAAGAGGACGTAGACCTTGATAAGATCAGCATCGGATGTAAGGTTAAGATTCGTGACCTTGAGTTCAACGAGGACCTTGAGTACAAGATCGTAGGATCATCAGAGGCAGACAGCCTTAAGGGCAAGATTTCCAACGAGTCACCTGTTGGAAGAGCTCTTCTTGGAGCCAAGAAGGGACAGACTGTTTCTGTAGAGACACAGGCAGGTGTCCTTCAGTACAAGGTACTTGAGATCCAGAGATCTGAGTGATGATTTAAATGTAGATGTCATGGATTTTCGTTTGACATTATATGATAAAATGAGGGGCCAGCGTTTTAAACAGGATTCGCTGGCTCTTTAAGTAAGAATACCGGAGGAAGAATAAGTGGCAGAGAATAATCAGCAGAACAACCAGCAAAATGCACCGGCAGAGGACGTGGGACGTCTTCGTCAGGTAAGAAGAGATAAGCTTTCCGAGCTTCAGGCAGCAGGAAAAGATCCATTCCGGATCGTTAAGTACGATCAGACACATCATACCAAGGATATCAGGGACAACTTTGAGGCCCTTGAGTTTACAGTTCCGGTTGATGCAGAGGGCAAGGCAGTTATAGTTCCTCTTTCAGAGGTTCCGGCAGAAAAGGTGGTTTCCCTGGCAGGCCGTATGATGAGTAAGCGTGTAATGGGTAAAGCTTCTTTTGCAGGACTTACAGACAGAGACGGCCGCATGCAGCTGTACGTTTCCAGAAATGATATCGGAGACGAGGCTTATGCTGATTTCAAGAAGATGGATATCGGAGATATCATCGGAGTTAAGGGCTTTGCTTTCAGAACCAAGACCGGTGAGATTTCAGTTCACGTAAAGGAGTTGACTCTTTTAGCCAAGTCTCTTATGCCACTTCCTGAGAAGTTCCACGGTCTTACAGATACAGAGGTAAGATATCGTCAGAGATACGTTGATCTTATAATGAATGATGATGTTAAGGAGACCTTCAAGAAGAGATCTGCCATTCTTCGTGAGATCCGTAACTTCCTTGCTTCCAGAGATTTCATGGAAGTTGAGACACCTATGCTTGTTGAGAATGCAGGTGGAGCAGCAGCAAGACCTTTCATCACTCACTACAATGCCCTGGACGAGGAGAGAAAGCTTCGTATATCTCTTGAGCTTTACCTTAAGAGACTTATCGTGGGCGGCCTTGAGAGAGTTTATGAGATCGGCCGTGTATTCAGAAACGAGGGTACAGACACCAGACACAATCCTGAGTTCACACTTATGGAGCTGTACCAGGCATATACAGATTATGAGGGAATGATGGAGCTCACAGAGTCCATGTTCCGCTATCTTGCCGAGAAGGTTTGCGGCACAACTCAGATTCCTTACGGCGACAATATCATCGACCTGGGCAAGCCTTTCGAGAGACTTACAATGAATGATGCCATCAAGAAGTACACAGGCATTGACTTTGACTCTATCAAGACTGACGAAGAGGCAAAGGCTATCGCCAAGGAGAAGGGCATCGAATTTGAGGATCGCCACACAAAGGGCGATATCATCAACCTCTTCTTTGAGGAGTTCTGCGAGAAGAACCTGATCCAGCCTACATTCATTATGGATCACCCTCTTGCAATCTCACCTCTTACCAAGAAGAAGCCATCTGACCCTGAGAAGGTTGAGCGTTTCGAGCTCTTCATCAACACCTGGGAGATGTGCAACGCTTACTCCGAGCTTAACGATCCTATCGACCAGAGAGAGCGTTTCGCAGCTCAGGACGCCAACGCGGCAGCAGGCGACGAAGAGGCCGAGCACACCGACGAGGACTTCCTCAACGCCCTCGAGATCGGCATGGCTCCCACCGGCGGCATAGGCTACGGCATCGACAGGTTGTGTATGTTGCTCACAAATAGCGCTAGTATAAGAGATGTATTGCTCTTCCCGACGTTGAAGAGTTTAGATAAATAAATATAAGGTGGACGTATGTTAAGCATTATTTTTGGAAACGCGGACAATACTATATATCATCCACCGACATATTTTGACAATACCTATGAAGATAACTGGATTACAGCTCCATTGTCAGTTGAGATGATAAAGGATGTGGATAAGTC
>SVFZ01000029.1 GCA_015056585.1 Butyrivibrio sp.
AACTTGCACTTCGTCCAGTCCAAATCGTTCCGATAATCATAATTGCAACCACTATAATGCTTCCAATGATAGCAAGAGACATGATCTTTTTAGTATTTACACCCTTCATATACCGCCTCCGGTTTATTTGAGTCTTGATTGTAAACTTCTCCTATTGCTATATTATCATTTTAACGATGCCAATAATATGAAATTTTAGTAAATGATAAATGAAAATGGGGCTGTCGCACTATGATATGATACCTTGATCTAATCATCTAAAGCGACAGTCCCATTTGTCATAGTTATTCTCAATCAATCCAAAAGTCTGTCGAACTCCGCGATGAGATCATCAATTGCCTCGATGCCCACAGACAGGCGAAGGACTCTGTCATTGATTCCGTTTTTATCAAGAAGGTCTCTCGGCACATCAGCGTGGGTCTGGGTTATGGGGTAAGTGATGAGAGTTTCCGTTCCGCCAAGACTCTCTGCAAAGTAAATCAGGTCTACATTTTTGAGGATACTTTCCACTCTTTCCTTTGAGTCCACCTCAAAAGTAAGCATTGCACCAAAACCTCTGGCCTGCTTTTTCATGATCTCATGGCCGGGATGCTCAGGAAGTCCGGGATAGATCACTCTGGTGACGTTTTTCTTTTTCTGAAGATGCTCGGCAAGCTTCATTGCATTTTCAGAAGCTCTGTCCATTCTGATGGCAAGAGTTCTGATTCCGCGAAGCAGCAGCCAGCTGTCAAAAGGTCCAAGACAGGCGCCGGTTGTCTTATAGATAAATCGAAGTCTCTCGTCGAGTTCCTTATCCTTTACAACAACAAATCCTCCGATGGTGTCGTGATGCCCACCAAGGAACTTTGTTCCGGAGTGGATTACGATGTCTGCTCCCAGATCGATAGGCGTCTGATAGTAAGGTGACAAAAAAGTATTGTCCACAATGAGGATAAGTCCATTTTCATGGGCCTTTTTTGCTATTTTTTCAATATCAGAAACATTCATCATAGGATTTGTGGGTGTTTCCAGATATACAGCCTTGGTGTTTTCTTCGATGAGCGGGTCTAGCTCATCAACACTAAAGTTTGCAGTTGTAAAAGTAAGACCGTTCTTTTTGCTGATCTCGTTAAAGAGTCTTACACTGCCACCATAGAGATCGGCATCAATAACAAAATGATCTCCCGGCTTAAAAAGCTCCATCACTGTAGCAATTGCAGCCATTCCGCTGGAAAAAGCCATGGTATCTGTGCCATGCTCAAGCTTTGTCATTACATACTCAAGCTGCTGCCTTGTAGGATTCTGCATTCTGGTATAGTCAAAACCGGTGCTCTCTCCCAGCCCTCTGTGAGCAAAGGTTGCAGACTGATATATAGGAAAGCTAAGGGCTCCCCACTGGTCTGCTATGCTCTTGTCCGAAATCTGACATATGGTCTCTACCTTGTATTTACAGTCGCAATCTGCTTTATTATCCTCGTTTTTCATACTTTCCTCCTCACGCCTATATTTTTTGCCCGCTCTACTTCGCACTAATCGCGTCGTAAAGTCTGTTCATTGCTGTCTCAATTGTTGCCCTTGGGCAGGCTATATTTATCCTTTCAAAAAGAGCTGTCTCTTCTCCGAAAATGATTCCCGGATCCAGCCAAAGTCTTGCTTTCTCCTCGACTATATCCTTAAGAACCTGTATATCTCCTGTAACTTCCGAAAAATCCAGCCACACAAGATATGTTCCTTCAGGCTCCACAAGTTTTACCTGAGGTAGCTTTTCTTTCAAAAAATCTCTGATAAATTTAAGATTCCCCTCAAGATAATCAAGAAGTTCATCCAGCCACTCATCGCCCTTTTCATAGACAGCTTTTGTGGCAACCATGCCAAGAACATTGCACTGGCTGTAGCCTGCGGCATCATTCTCACGCCTGAACTTTTCACGTACTTCTTTTTCCGGAATCAGGATATTGGCAACCTGAAGGCCTGCGATGTTGAAGGTCTTGCTGGCTGAAGTCCCGATTATCAGTTTCTTTTTGTACTTATCCTCAAGATGGGCAAAAGATATATGTTCATGCCCTTTATATATGAAATCAAAATGAATTTCATCGGAAAAAATGTAGACATCGTGTTTTAAGCATATATCTGCAATCTTACGAAGTTCCTCTTTTGTCCACACTCTTCCCACCGGGTTATGAGGACTGCATAGAAGAAACATCTTTACATTGTTATCGATTATTTTTTTCTCAAAGTCTTCAAAATCAATAAAGTATTTTCCGTCCCTGTAGACGAGCTGATTATTGACCACAACTCTTTTGTTAGCTTTGATCATCTCACTAAAGGGATAGTACACCGGCTGCTGAATGAGGATATGGTCGCCAATTTCTGTCAGTGCTCTGATGGCAGTTGCAATTCCGTAAACCACACCGGGCACAACTGTGTTCCAATCATCCTCGATCTCAATGTTATGGCGGCGCTTCAGCCATCCTTTAAAAGCATTCTTGTAATCTTCCTTTGGATCGGTATATCCGAAAACTCCGTGGCGCACTCTTTTCTCTATGTCCGAAAGGATCTCCTCCGGGAGCTTAAAATCCATATCAGCAACCCAGAGTGGAAGAAGATCATCCCTGTTTTTCCTCTCAGGGCCAAAGTCCCACTTCAGGCAGCTTGTATTTTTCCTGTCTATAACCGCGTCAAAATTATATTTTCCCATACCTCACCCTATTTAAAGCAATTGCCCCGGAGCAAATGAGCCTCGGAGCAATCATACATCATCTTATTCTTTGATAAAATGATCAAAATTATGCATTTACAATGTGCATATTTATTCTAACCAATTACTTTTATCAATCTGCAAAAAGAGGTGTTGAAAGATATCTGTCGCCTGAATCAGGAAGGAGAACTACAATTGTTTTGCCCTTGTTCTCTTCTCTTTCTGCAAGGATTGTAGCTGCCTTAAGGGCTGCGCCTGAAGAAATACCTACAAGGATTCCCTCAGATATTGCAAACTTCTTGCCTTCTGCAAAAGCATCCTCATTGTCTATTGCAATTACTTCATCATAGATCTTGGTGTTAAGTGTATCAGGAACAAATCCTGCACCGATACCCTGGATCTTGTGTGGGCCTGCTGTTCCCTTTGTAAGAACTGGGCTGCTTGAAGGCTCAACTGCAACGATCTTCACGTCAGGGTTCTGCTCTTTGAGATACTCACCTACACCTGTAACTGTTCCGCCTGTACCAACACCTGCTACAAAGATATCAACCTGTCCATCTGTCTGCTTCCAGATTTCAGGGCCTGTAGTCTTTCTGTGGATTTCCGGGTTAGCTGGGTTTACGAACTGGCTAAGGATGGTCGCACCATCAATCTCTTTTTCAAGCTCTTCTGCCTTGGCAATTGCGCCCTTCATTCCCTTAGCGCCTTCTGTAAGAACTATCTCTGCGCCATAAGCCTTAAGAAGATTTCTTCTCTCAACACTCATTGTCTCTGGAAGTGTAAGGATTGCTCTGTAGCCCTTTGCTGCTGCAACTGCTGCAAGTCCGA
>SVFZ01000030.1 GCA_015056585.1 Butyrivibrio sp.
GATGCATATCCTGTATTTGAACAGTATTACAAGGCAGTAGGCCTTAACTGTGCAATCAAAAACCTTGAAGTCTCTGCATTCGATGAAGCTATAGATAACAACGAGTGGGTTGCAGTAATGGGACCTCACACAGCTATCGGCGGTGCTTCGCTTAAGGATAGAGCAGCTCCGTTTGTTCCTATCGCACAGGCAGCCGAGTGGTACGGTGAGTATGGTACATACTACGCAACAAAGGGTGCTCAGGGTGTTGAGCCAACAGGCGATATGGCTAAGCTTGTAGAACTCTATGACAAGTGGAGACTGACATCTGATGAAGCTGAGAGAGAAACATATCAGGATCAGATCTATCAGATCCACAAAGAAAATCTCTGGTCTATCGCTTATCTTAAGTCAGAGGGCTACTACGAACTTATCAGCTCCAAGATCAAGAACTATGCAGATAATCTTGTATCAGCAGACTGCTATCAGTATGCTAACATGACACATTACGAAGTACTTTTCAAAGCAGAGTAATAAAGAATTGACATTGTATTAATGATAAGTTTTCCGGAGACGTGGAGGGCTTCCATGTCTCCGGTTTTTATCGAAAAGGGAAGAGATTTTTTAGGGAAAGGGTTATTTCTAATGGAGGAAAATAAGCTTATTGCATTCTTTAAAAGAGATCTGGTGCAGTACATTATTAAGCGTGTGCTTATGTTTATCCCGACACTGATTTTGATCTCAATTTTGGTTTTCTTCGTTATACAGCTTCCTCCGGGGGACTATGTATCTGCGCATATCGCAGCCTTAGCGACAGAGGGAGAGCTGGTTGATGCTGATTACGCAGCATCGATGAGAGAAGACTATGGTCTTGATCTGCCTGTCTGGCAGCAATACTTAAAGTGGGTTAAGGACATTATCTGGACTCCCACAGATTCAGCCTACTACAGACTTTATCATTCACATCACAACTGGAAGTACTCATTTGCCTATGGAAGGGACGTTTGGAGTGTAGTAAATGACAGACTTGGCCTTACCATTGGTGTAACGGCAATAATTATGCTGTTCCAGTATCTGGTATCAATTCCTATAGCGGTTTATGCCAGCACACACCAGTATTCAGTCGGTGATTATATATCAGCGATCATTGGTTTTTTGGGAACTGCGATACCAAACTTTATTTTGGCTATTGTGCTGATGTATCTTTCGTATAAATGGACCGGCAATGCAAATGTTGGTCTGTTTTCACAAGAGATGCTTAAAAACGGCGTTCATTTATACAATTTCGGGGATTTCTTAAAAAGAATGATCATCCCCATCATAGTAATCGGAACCAGCGGAACCTGCGGAATCATCCGTTCTGTTCGTGCGCAGATGCTTGATGAGGTTGCCAAGCAATATACACTTACTGCAAGAGCTAAGGGTGTGTCTGAGGGCAAGATCATCATGAAATACTGCTTCAGAGCAGCCATCAACCCTACTGTTTCAGGACTTGGCGGAGTTCTTTCAAGCCTGTTTTCCGGTTCAACTGTAACAGCCATGGTACTTAACATGCAGATTCAGGGGCCTGTCCTTTATAAGGCTCTTCAGTCTCAGGACATGTATCTTGCAGGCGCCATCGTTATGATCCAGGCAGTGCTGGTTGTTATCGGAGTTCTTTTCTCAGATATTGCACTTGCTTTCCTTGACCCAAGAATTCGTTATTCAGGAGGTAACAGATAATGGCTAAGAAGAAATCAAAAGAAGATTATTATCTTGCCTCCCAATGGACTTTGATGGCAAGAAAACTAAAAAAGCACAAGCTGGCGCAGATTTCCTTTATTGTTCTGGCTGTGTTGTATATTTCGGCACTGTTTGCTGATTTCCTGGCTCCTTACTCTTTGGATGAGTTTGACGGACTTTACAGGAATTCCGCACCTACCCAGATCTATACAATCTTCGAGGACCGGCACGTTGGACCTCATGTATATAAGTTAACCAAGACAATTGATAAAAAGACCTTTGAAGTAGCTCTTGAGCCTGATCTTTCAGAGTATTACAAGATCAAATTCTTTGTACACGGCTCTGAATACAAGATTTTGGGATTATTCCCCTGCGATCTGCATCTGTTCGGCGTGGATGAAGGCTCAAATGGCGGAACGGGCGCAAAGATTTACCTGTTCGGAGCAGATTCCCTTGGCCGTGATATTTTTTCCAGAGTTCTTTTGGGAGCCAGAATTTCACTGTCTATCCCATTTGCAAGCGCAATCATAAGCTTCTTTCTGGGAATTGCCATTGGTTCGGTTTCCGGGTACTTTGGCGGTGTCCTTGATATGATAATCCAGAGAATAATCGAGGTTATCGGAGCAGTTCCTCAGATTCCTTTGTGGATGGCACTTTCAGCGGCTATTCCTGCAGGAATCTCCACAGTAAAGATGTATTTTTACATGACGATCATTCTTTCATTCATCAACTGGACCGGAATGGCCAGAGTTGTTCGAGGAAAATTCCTTTCCCTAAAGAATGAGGATTATGTTATGGCTGCAAGGATTTCAGGGGTTTCAACCTGGAAGATCATTTGGAAACACCTGGTACCGGGATTTATGAGTTACCTGATTGTTTCTCTGACGTTGGGAATTCCGGGATCGATCGTAGGTGAAACATCCATGTCCTACCTTGGCCTTGGTATCAAGTCGCCGGCAACCAGCTGGGGAGTTCTGCTTCAGGAAGCCAGCTCAGTTACAGATGTGGCTGCCAACCCGCACAAACTTATTCCTATCATTTTTGTAACAATCACTGTTCTTGCATTCAATTTCCTGGGTGACGGAATGAGAGATGCAGCAGATCCTTATAAGTAATTCTGGGAGGCACTTATGGAAAAAGATAATATTTTGGAAGTAAAGGACCTCCATATAGACATCAAGATGATGGAGGGCACTCTTACTCCGGTAAGAGGTGTGAATTTTGAGATAAAGCGTGGTGAGACCTTAGGCCTTGTCGGAGAGTCAGGCTGTGGTAAGTCCATCACCTGTAAGTCGATTCTTGCGATAAATGACAGGAAATGCTACCCACATGGCGAGATATTGTTCAGAAACGAGGATGACACTGAGGTAGATATCCTCAAGATGGATCCTAAGGGAAAAGAGATCCGTAATATCAGAGGAAAACAGATTTCCATGATCTTTCAGGAGCCTATGGTAGCTTTTTCTCCCATGTATACGATCGGAAATCAGATCAATGAATGTACTCTTTTGCATATAACCAAGGATAAAAAGAAGGCAAAAGAGATTTCTATGGAGGTTATGAGGAAAGTTGGTATCGCCAATGTGGAGAAGAGATACAACCAGTATCCACACGAGTTTTCAGGCGGTATGCTCCAGAGAGCGCTTATAGCAATGGCTCTTGTATGTAATCCCAAGCTTCTTATTGCGGATGAGCCTACAACAGCGCTTGATGTTACTATTCAGGCTCAGATTCTTGAACTTATGAAGGAACTTCAGAAAGAGTTCAATATGGCTATTCTTTTCATAACACATGATCTTGGTGTAGTGGCCAGGATGTGCGACAGAGTAGCTGTTATGTATCTGGGAAAAGTTGTGGAGACCGGCGATTCAAAGACGATATATGCTAATCCCCAGCACCCATACACAAGAGGTCTGATGGGCTCTGTACACAAGATCGGAGGCAGAAAGGATGAGAGATTATTCTCCATCGAGGGAACGGTTCCGCTTGCCATGAACCTTCCGAAACAATGCGGCTTCTATGACAGATGCGATGCCCGTATTGAGGGGCTTTGCGATAAAGCTGAACCTGAACTTGTGGAGATAGAGCCGGGACACAAGATAGCTTGCTTTGCCTGCACCAATCCGGCCTGCGAGAAACACAGACAGGAAGCGGAAGCAAAGATAAAAGAAGATGAGGCTAAAGAGCCGGCAGAGGAAGGAGGAAAGAAACGTGGAAAAAGATAATATTCTTGAAGTTAATCATCTCCATAAGCGTTTTACCTCCAAGAATGTCACTGTTAAAGCTGTTACCGATGTTTCTTTTACCGTAAAAGAGGGAGAGACCATCGGTATCGTAGGTGAGTCCGGATGCGGAAAGACCACCCTGGGAAGATGTATTGTAAGAGCATATGATGCGTCTGAGGGAGAAGTTTTCTACCGCACAGAAGCCGGAGAAGAACTGGATTTCCTCAAAGTGGACAAAAAGAAGATGAAATCCATCCGCAAAGAGATCCAGATGATTTTTCAGGATCCATACTCTTCACTTGATCCAAGAATGACAGTCCTTGATATTATAAAGGAGCCTTTGAAGGCGAATTTCCCTAAGATGCCTGATAGTCAGATGGATAAGATGGCAAAGGAGATGGCGGAAAAAGTCGGACTTAATCCTGCTTATCTTATGAGATATCCGCATGCCTTTTCAGGCGGACAGAGACAGCGTATCGGAATTGCAAGGGCGCTTGTTTTAAAACCGAAGATCATCGTATGTGATGAGGCCGTTTCAGCCCTTGACGTGTCTATTCAGGCGCAGGTTATTAACCTGCTCAAGGACCTTCAGAAGGAAATGAAGCTGACATATATCTTTATTTCCCACGATCTTTCGGTTGTAGAGCATATTTCTGACAGAGTTGGTGTAATGTATTTGGGAAAAATGGTTGAATATGGCGAGACTGAGCAGATATTTACCCACCCCAAGCATCCTTACACAGAAGCGCTTATGTCTGCAGTACCTGTGGCGGATCCAAACTTTGTGCAGGAGCGAATTCCGCTTAAGGGAGAGATTCCAAACCCTGCAAACCCGCCAAGTGGATGCTACTTCCATACCAGATGCAGATATTGTACCGAAAAATGCAAGGAGTTGACACCGGAGTACAGAGAGTTTGACCCCGGGCATTTTGCAGCCTGCAGTCTTGCTGACGAACTGAAACTGAAAGGCTTTGACTACAGCGAGATGAATGCCTGAGTATTATATACATAACGATTGATATTAAAAGTTTAATAAAAAATGGCATAAAAAAATCCGCACACTCCGTGCGGATTTTTTATGCAAAGCGCTCAGGCGCTGATTTTATGCTCTCTTCTGAAGAGAATCCAGTTTATCCTTGTTGATCTTGCCCTCAGCAATAGTACTTGCCATCCATATCTTAAGGGACTCCACTGTCTGATCGATCTGATCCAGTTCCTTCTGAATATTCACAAAATCAGGCAGTTCATCGTCTGAGATAACTCCGTCAGCTGTGATATCTATCAGGCGGTCCTTCTGTCTGTCTAAAGAATTGAGGGCAGAAAGCATACCAAGAACAATTTCGGAGAGAGTAGATATCTTTACCTCAGGAACGGAAGTTTTGCCAATCCTGCACTCATGTGTGCAATAATAATTGCAAAGTTCCGGCTTTTTGTAAGCTCTGGCCATATCCACAACGTCTTCGGGATATATAGCAGTCTTTTCGGTCTCCATCTTCTCAAGGCGGCTTTCGCTGATTGTTCCTATAAGCTCACTGGCCTGTGCTCTGGTGAGCCCGGCCTCTTCACGGCTTTCAAAGAAGATATTCTTGTTCTCTTTAATTGACTTCTTGCCCATAAAAAACCTCCACAAAACTGTTTCACACACTATTTCTAATATACTACATTAATTTGAAGAAAATGGAAACAAAAAACACAGCTTTTTCTGGATTTATATGTTTCAATTGCTATTTACATGAAATATAATTGTTATGTGCCGCTATACAAAGTGCATTTCCTTAAATGGCGAGGAAAGAGACAATGCAACCTGATTTGATCAAAGCGGCAGGAAAGGACTCTATAATGATCAGGAAAAAAATACATGATGGATGGAAGATGAGGAGAACTGACTGGGAAAGCTTCTACGAGGCAAAGGTCCCGGGGACGGTATATACAGATCTTTTGGATAATGGGCTTATGGAGGATCCTTATTACAGGGATAATGAGGATGCTGCAAGAGCGCTCATGGATTATGACTATGAATATGTAACTTCTTTTAATGTGGATGAAAAGGAAGGATTTGGCGATTGCAATGATATCCTTCTGCGTTTCGATATGATTGATACCGTGGCTGATGTTTACTTAAACGGAAGCCTTCTTGGAAATGCCTGCAATATGCACAGGACCTATGAATATCAGGTAAAAGAGCTGCTTAAGCCTGAAAATGAGCTAAAAGTGGTGCTTCATTCGCCAAACAAGTTTATAAAAGCGGCATTTGAAGAAGATCCTGTGTTGGGTTCAGAGGATTGCAGCATGGGATTTCCTAAGCTTCGTAAGGCTCATTATATGTTTGGCTGGGACTGGGGCCCAAGGCTTCCCGATGCGGGAATTTTAAGGGATGTGACCCTTATTGGAGTGGAGAGCGCAAGATTTGATTCAGTTTATGTAAAGCAGAATCATTTTGATGATAAAGTTGAGCTGTCTTTTGATGTGGAGTTGGATAAGACTTATCAAAAGGCAGGAGATTATGCATGTTTTGTAACGGTTACAGATCCCGATGGAAAGGTGATTGCCGAAAAGGAAGATGCATCAAAAACAATTGTTATCGAAAAACCTCAGCTGTGGTGGCCAAACGGATATGGCAAGCAACCTCTTTATACAGTGAAGGTTGAGCTTGTAAAGTGTGGTAACGGTGCTGAAAACAATTCTTATGATGACGCAGCTGTACTGGACATCTGGGAAAAGAAAATTGGCCTTAGAACCATGGAAGTGTCCAGAGAGAAAGATGAGTACGGAGAAGAGTTTGCACATAAGGTCAACGGAGTCAAAATCTTTGCCATGGGTGCAGACTATATTCCTCAGGACAATATCCTTAGCAGAGTAAATAAGGAACGCACAAAAGAACTGCTTATGCACTGCGTGAATTCGCATTTTAACTGCATAAGAGTATGGGGCGGCGGATATTATCCGGAGGACTATTTCTATGACCTTTGCGATGAACTGGGTCTTGTTGTATGGCAGGACTTCATGTTTGCCTGCGCTGTTTACAGACTTACAGAAGATTTTGAAGAAAACATTACTATTGAGATAATCCAGAACGTAAAGAGACTTCGCCATCATGCAAGTTTAGGGCTTTGGTGCGGAAACAACGAGATGGAAATGTTCGTGGGACAGGGGAACTGGGGAGCTAAGTTCACGCTTAAATCTGACTACGTGAAGATGTATGAATATCTTTTCCCTAAGCTGCTCAAAAAACTGGATCCACAAACCTTCTACTGGCCTGCAAGCCCATCCTCAGGCGGGGGATTTGATAACCCCAATGATGAGAGCCGAGGCGACGCGCACTACTGGGATGTTTGGCATGGGAACCAACCGTTTACCGAGTATCGCAAGTTCCATTTCAGATACCTTTCTGAGTTCGGATTCCAGTCGTTTCCGTCTGTTAAGACGATTGAGACTTTTACTGAGCCGCAGGATCGAAATATCTTCTCCTATGTTATGGAGAAGCACCAGAGAAATAATGCTGCAAACGGCAAGATAATGAATTATATGAGTCAGACTTTCCTCTATCCGGAGAGTCTTGATGAACTTGTATATTACTCGCAGCTCCTTCAGGCAGAGGCAATTCGCTATGGAGTTGAGCACTTCCGTAGGAACAGAGGCAGGTGCATGGGAACGGTATACTGGCAGTTGAATGACTGCTGGCCTGTTGCTTCATGGGCATCAATTGACTATGAGGGAAGATGGAAAGCGCTTCAGTATTATGCCAGAAGATTTTTTGCCCCTATTCTTGTATCCTGTGAGGAAAAGGGTTATCTGGATCAGAGGATCAGCGTAAATGATGAAAAAGAGCCGATCAAAAAGTCAATCAGGCTTAATGTTCAGAATGAAACCATGGAGCGGAGCAGTGTGACAGTATACTGGCAGCTGAGAGATTCAAAAGCAAATGTTATTGAATCAGGCGAAAAAGAGATTGTCTGCGAGGCACTGTCTACCACATGGTTTGATGAAATGGATATGGATCATGCAGATCTTTACAGCAATTATGTAAGTTATCAGGTGGCAAAAGAGGGAGAGATCCTTTCTGAAGGAACAGTTCTTTTCTGCCCGCCCAAGCACTTTAAATTCGAAGATCCGCAGCTTTCCGTAAGAGTAGAGGATGGAGAGATTGTTGTCAGCGCTAAAGCGTATGCAAAGAGCATCGAAATCAGAAACGAAAACGATGACCTGATCCTTTCGGACAACTATTTTGACCTTAACGGAGGCGAAAGAAGGCTAAGCATCTTCAAAGGAGAGCCTAAAAACCTCACGGTTAGGAGTGTTTACAAAAAGTTATAAAATTTTAACGTTTGGTCGTTTATAGGTGTGTTAGAATTTCTTTATGACATTGTTGATAAATAAAATCGATGATTCAGGAAGGAGTTTTATATGGCAGATTCCAGATCAGACCTTATTAATCAGCTTGCAGCCAGCATGGGCGCCGGAGATTATGCCAAGACCAGGTTTGAGGAGTCAAGATATGACCCTGAGACGGGCACTTTATACTGCGACGGGTATGTAATCTCAAAATCGGTCATTGATGAGGCAATTCAGCACTTTAAGCTCATGCAGGGAAAATGCGATATGAATGATCCTGCATCCAGGCATATGGCGCTGATATATAAGACCGCAATCGAAGGCATAAAGAAATTACGGGAAAACGACAAAAATAAGTCGTGATGTGATATCATATATATGTAAGAGTAATTTGTGAATCACCAAGATTCATCATAAGATGGTACGGTTTCGGGTATAGACAACGTAATGAAGAACGGGGGTTACTACATTATGCAGAACTATAAAAAGATTCAGTACAATGGTCACAATGACGTAATACTTCGTATCACACCGGGGCACTTTATTACGCCTCATTCTCACGTAAATTATTACATGGATCTGTGTGATACAAAAGCCAGAATGAAGGAAGCAAGAGCCACAGGAGAGGCGCTGGCTGAGATGTATCTGGCTTCAGATGTAATTGATACTATCCTTTGCCTTAACGGTATGGAAGTAGTGGGAGCTTATATGGGAGAAAAGCTGACCCAGGCCGGTATTATTTCCATGAATGCCCACAAGACGATGTACATCACGCAGCCTGAGTACAATGTTAACGGACAGATGATGTTCAGAGACAACAACAAGCACATGATAAGCGGCAAAAAGGTGCTGATCCTTATTGATTCAGCTACCACGGGCGGGACTCTTTTAACAGCTCTTAATTCCGTCAGATTTTATCAGGGCGAGATTGTTGGTATATCCGCGGTATTCTCGGTAGCTACGCAGATAGATAATATTCCGATCAGAGCTCTTTTCACTAAGAGAGACTTCCCGGATTATGTAAGCTATCCTCAGGACGGATGCAAACTCTGCAAAGAGGGCGTTCCGATCGATGCCATCTGTAACGGATTCGGATACTCGACCCTTGAATAAAGGGATGTGTGCACTTAGTGCTTCTTTTAAAACGGTATTTTGATTAGGTATTCATAAGCCACTGTTAATAGGATTGTTAACAGTGGCTCTTTTTATGTTACAATAGTCCTCGGGGGAACGCATAAATACGGGAGTTACGGAGAAAAGGTATGTTGAAAGTGTTTTTGGCGGAGGACGAATTTGTCATCCGTGAGGGAATCAAGAACAATATAAATTGGGGAGCTCATGGCTACGAGTTTTGCGGAGAAGCGGGAGATGGCGAAGTTGCCTACTCTATGATCCGGGAGTCAAAGCCGGATATTCTTATTACAGATATCAGAATGCCATTTATGGACGGCCTGACACTGAGCCGTCTGGTCAAGGCAGAATTTCCAGATACAGAAATAATACTTCTAACCGGATATGAGGAGTTTGAATATGCTAAGGAGGCTATCAGGATTGGTGTGGCTTCATATCTCAGCAAGCCTATAAGCGGCGATAATCTCCTTTCAGAGGTGGATTCTGTGGCTAAACGCATTATCGATAAAACAAGGGAGAGAGATGCTGCCAGAAGGTATCAGGAGGAAATGAAGGAGCGTGTTGAGCTGGAAAAGCAGGATCTTTTTAAGAACCTTGTCACCGGAAATAGCGAGATCAGCCACATATTGGGGGTTGCCCACAAACTGTCTATCGAGCTTCTTGCGCCATTTTATAATGTGGTTCTTATCAAGGTGTGGTCGGTAAAGCATGATGTCAGCGAATACTCGCCAAGTGTAGTGAGCGTTGATGAAAAGATACCGGAGATGGCAGGAAGATACGGCGCTATTACTTTTGATCTTAATCTTGAAGGTAAGGCACTTTTATTCAGAGGACATTCTGCGGAGGAAATGGACAGAAATATTGCGGAGTGTCTTAAAGAGCTTGAGGAGCTCTTTTCCCGTTATGACCATATAAGATACTTTGGCGGTGTCGGACAGCGTGTCGAAAGAATAAATGATATTCCGCTTTCATTTAACTGGGCCAGCAGAGCATACGCTCATATCTATTTGACCAAAGAAAGTGCTATTTTGGTGGGCAGCGAAGAAAAGCTTGGTTCTCAGCTTGATAACGTGATCCTGTCCGAAGTAGATCCTAAGCATATAGACAGAAAACTTATAAAGGAGTTCTTGAGAAGGGGTGACGTTTCCGAAACGGAATTCTTTATGAGGGAATTCTTTAACGGGATGGGCAAAAATGCCATGAAATCCACAATGCTGCGCCAATATATCGCAATGGATATCTATTTTTGCGTTACAGAGTTTGTGGAGTCAGAGTTGATGCTGACTAAAGACAATGTTGAAGAACTCATCCCTGCTGCGGAACTTATGGCAGATGAGTCAAGTACCTGCGAATATCTGTATAACCTTATAAACAAGGCAATCTCATTAAGGAATGAGAATTCCATAAGTCATTACAGAGAAGTGGTAAGAGAGGTAATAAGCTATATAGATGAGCATTATGCCGAGGATGACCTTTCTCTCAATGCGCTGGCTGCTCACGTGAATTTTTCTCCAAATCATCTGAGCGCTGTATTCAGACAGGAAACCGGTCAGACTTTTATCAAGTATCTTACCGATTACAGGATGGATAAGGCAAAAGAGCTGCTGGCCTCAACTTCAAAAAAGAGCAATGAGATAGGCCTTTTGGTTGGATATAAGGATCCGCACTATTTTTCATATCTGTTTAAGAAAACTCAGGGAGTAACGACAACGCAGTATAGAGGAGGAAACGGTCAGGAGGAGCTTGGATGAAAAAAATCCTGAAAAAACAGACTGAGGGCAGAAAGTCCACACTGGCGACTCAAATTCGAATCAGCTATCTGATTCTTCTTTTGCCCAACATAGTATTTATGCTGTTTGCTTTCTATAATTTATGGATCATCAGAGAGAGATACAATGACATGTTGAATTCCGTGGTGGCGGCCAGCGAGTTTAGCCTGGATTTCAAGGAAGATTTTGATTATGAGACGTATCTTTTAATAGTGGGAAATGTTTCTCCGGATGAATCAAGAACGTCCGCTCTTTTGGCGGGAGCCAGGAACGTTGTGGAGAGTCTTGAAGAGTACACTTACAACGCAGACAACAGAGACAGACTAGCCAGCGCCCTTAAGTATCTTAACAATCTTGACGGATATATAGATAAGATTAAGGTCAATCTGGAGAATGAAAACCGATACGAGAAGAATATGCTCATTTGGGAGAATGACGTTCAGATAGTCACAGCTCTTTTGCAGGAGACGATAAATGAGTATATCTACTATGAGAACAAGCAGATTCAGATTGCGCAGGCGCAGAACACTGAACTGTATTTTAATATTTTAAAAATATCAATAGCTATTTTTGCCTTTATCCTGGTGGCCATAATTGTTGTATCTATCGTAGGGCCTATGTGGATCACAAAGCCTATAGAGGAACAGGTTACCCGTGAGCAGAAGCAGCTCAGGAAGGCCGAATTTGAGCTGTTACAGGCGCAGATAAACCCTCACTTTCTTTACAATACTCTGGACACAATCGTCTGGTCCGCGGAAGCCGGAAACCAGAAGCAGGTTGTGAAGATGGTGGGGAGCCTGTCGGATTTTTTCAGGT
Organism: Butyrivibrio sp.; assembly: GCA_015056585.1. Lineage (GTDB taxonomy): Bacteria > Bacillota > Clostridia > Lachnospirales > Lachnospiraceae > Butyrivibrio. Next base: position 11,975 of record SVFZ01000030.1, read on the forward strand.
CTTCTCTTAACAAGGGAAAAGAGCTGGTGACTGTCCGGGATGAACTTCAGCATGTAAGGAGCTATCTTGAGATCCAGCAGATCAGATATCAGGATATTTTAAAATATGAAATAGATGTGCCACAGGAGCTGTTTGATTATCAGATTCCGAAGATTACCATTCAGCCTATCGTTGAAAATGCTCTGTACCACGGAATAAAGAATAAGAGAGGTGGCGGAACAATCGTGGTTTCCGGAAAAGATGAAGGAGAAACCATGCTTATTCAGGTAAAAGACGATGGAAAGGGCATGAAACCGGAGAGGCTTAAGGAGATAAGAAGGGGGCTTTTGGGAGAAAAACTGGAGAATACCGCAATTTATGGCCTTTATAATGTTAACGAGCGCATCAGACTAAGCTTTGGCGAGGAATACGGCGTAAATGTTGAAAGCACCTATGAGGTTGGGAGCTGTATTTCTGTCCGTCTGCCGAAAATCTTAAACATAATCGTAGAAAATTGAAACAATCTTAAAAAATCATAAAAATATCAACATAGTTTCGTTTTTTATTTAATGGCTATTTTTTTAGAATTATCTAAAATAAAGATCGAAGGGAATGGTCCCTATATAAAGACTATATATGTTAGGAGGAAACTATGAAGAAAAAGGTATTGGCGGTATTTATGGCAACTGCTATGGCTTTCGGGCTTATGGCATGTGGTAGCAGCGCTCAGCAGGCAGCTACAACAACATCAGGTGGTTCAGACGGACTTATAAAGGTTGGTATCATCAATAACGATCCTAACGAGTCCGGCTATCGTACAGCTAACGACTCTGATCTTAAGGCAAAGTTTACTAAAGAAAACGGCTACGATGCATCTTTTGCATACAGCTTAAAGAATGATGAGCAGATCCAGTACGCTCAGACATTTATTCAGGATGAAGTTGATTATCTGCTTCTTTCAGCAGCTGATACAGCAGGTTGGGATTCAGTTCTTAAGGATGCTCAGGCTGCAGGCGTAAAGGTTATCCTTTTCGACCGTACTATTGATGCTGATGCAAGTCTCTATGAGGCTTCTATCGTTTCTGATATGGCAAAAGAAGGACAGACAGCTGTTGACTGGCTTGCAGGTCAGGGACTTTCAGAGTACAACGTAATTCATATTCAGGGTGTTATGGGATCAGCTGCTCAGCAGGGCAGAAGCGGAGCACTTGATAACAAGGTTGCTGCTGAGACAAACTGGAATATAGTTAAACAGCAGACAGCTGAGTGGAATGCTGAGAAAGCACAGCAGATTGTTCAGTCAGTTATCGATGCAGGCACATCTTTCAATGTTATCTATGCAGAGAACGACGATATGGCTAAGGGTGCTGTAGCAGCTCTTGATGCAGCCGGCATTTCACACGGCGTTGGCAAAGACGTGATTGTAATGGGATTTGACTGCAACAAGTGGGCTCTTGAGGAGCTTCTTGCTCAGAACTGGAACTATGACGGACAGTGCAATCCTTTCCAGGCAAGCTACATTGATGACATTATCAAGACTCTTGAGAGTGGCGGAACACTTTCACAGAAGACAATCATCATGGATGAAAAAGGATTTGACGCTACAACAATCACACAGGAAGATGTAGATAATTACGGGATTTAAGTGTATGTAGCATGGCGAGAGCAAAGCGTAGCCATGCGTATATCACGCATACATAAACGGCAACACATCGGCGCAGGGCTGTGCTCTGCGCCATTTTTAAAAAGCAGACGAGGTAAAAAAGTGAGTGAAAATGTAGTGCTAAAGATGCGAGGCATCAACAAAACATTTCCGGGCGTCCGTGCGCTGCAAAATGTGGATTTTACTCTGAATAAAGGTGAAATCCATGCACTGATGGGTGAAAACGGAGCAGGAAAGTCAACGCTTATAAAGGTTTTAACAGGTGTTTATACCAAGGATGACGGAACCATAGAGCTGGAGGGGAAGGGCTCAGTGACCATACATTCTCCTCAGGATGCACAGAAGCTTGGTATCAGTACTGTATATCAGGAAATAACACTTTGCCCTAATCTTACGGTGGCGGAGAATCTTTTTATCGGAAGAGAGCAGGGCGCGATCACGAATTGGAAAAAAATCAATATTGAAGCTGACAATTTGCTTAAAAAGCTGGATATTCCGGCAAGCGCAACCATGCAGCTTTCAAATTGTTCAATAGCAGTTCAGCAGATGGTGGCAATAGCCAGAGCTGTGGATATGGACTGCAAGGTGCTTATCCTTGATGAGCCCACATCTTCTTTGGATGAACAGGAAGTTGAGAAGCTCTTTGGCCTGATGAGAGATTTAAAGGGCATGGGAGTAGGAATCATCTTTGTTACTCATTTCCTGGATCAGGTGTATGAAGTTTGCGATAAGATAACGGTTCTAAGGGACGGTCAGCTTGTCGGTGAATATGAGATAAAGGATCTTCCCAGAGTTCAGCTTGTTGCTAAGATGCTTGGAAAAGAGATGGATGATCTTTCCGATATTAAGGGAGAACATGAAGCTTATAGCGGAAAGGATGCAGAAGAGACCGTATTTGAAGCAGAAGGTCTCCAAAGCGATGCCGGGATCAAGCCATTTGATTTCTATATCAAAAAAGGTGAAGTTAACGGCTTTACCGGACTTCTCGGATCGGGGAGAAGTGAATGTGTCAGGGCAATATTCGGCGCAGACAGGGTTATCGGAGGAAAGGTAAAAGTTAAGGGCAAAGAGGTTAAGATTACAAAACCTCTGGATGCCATGAAAAACGGAATTGCTTATCTGCCTGAAGACAGAAAACTTGACGGAATAATTGGGGATCTGTCAGTCAGAGAGAATATTATCATGGCGCTCCAGGTTCTTACCGGATTCTTTAAACCGTTCAGTAAGGCCCAGGCTAATGCTTTTGCAAAAGAATATATTGAAAAGCTCAATATAAAGACAGCATCTGCAGATACTCCGATCAAATCTTTATCAGGCGGAAATCAGCAGAAGGTAATATTGGCAAGATGGCTCTTGATGCATCCGGAATATCTTATCCTTGATGAGCCTACCAGAGGAATCGATGTAGGAACAAAGGTGGATATTCAGAAGCTGGTACTTGAGCTGGCGTCTGAGGGAATGAGTGTGACATTCATTTCGTCAGAAACAGATGAGATGCTCAGGACCTGCTCAAGACTTGTAGTAATGCGCGATAGGAAGGTTGTCGGGGAGCTTACGGGTGACGACCTTACGCAGAATAAGATTATGAGCACTATCGCAGGAGGAGAGTAAGGTATGGTTAAGAGCTTTTTTAAGAGATTAACGTCAAATCAGCTGTTTATCCCACTTTTGGCGCTTATCCTTTTGGCTGTGATAAATCTTATAAATGACCCGGGATTCTTCAAAATCACACTGGGTACGAACAATGCGGGAAATCCTGTTTTGTCGGGATATCTCATTACAATTCTGGATTATGGTTCAGAGCTTGGAATCCTGGCAATAGGAATGACTTTAGTAACGGCAGCTTCAGGCGGACAGGACATTTCGGTGGGCGCAACAATAGCGATTGCCGGTTCTGCAATGCTTCGTGTTCTCTGCGGAGGCAATTCGAGGCCGGATCACATTCAGGCTCCGATAATTGTTGCTTTTCTTGTTGCATGCATAGTTGGAATGCTGTGCGGAGCTTTTAACGGACTTTTGGTTGCTGTGTTTAAGATCCAGCCTATGATTGCAACACTAATCCTGTTTACGGCAGGAAGATCTATCGCTGCCTGGATCAATAATAATGAACTTCCGATCGTTCCGGACCCTAAGTTTTCTTATTTTGGAAGTTTTATTCCGGGAATACCGATTCCTACAACTGTTTTTATCGTTGCAATTTGCATTGTGATAATAGCTCTGGTTCTGAAGTTTACGAACCTTGGACTTTATACACAGGCAGTTGGTATCAATGAAAACTCTTCAAGATTAAACGGAATCAATCCTACATTCATTAAGTTCCTTGCTTTTGTAATCCTGGGACTTTGCGTGGCTGTGGCAGCTCTTATAAAGGTAAGCCGTCTTTCCACCATCAACTATTCTGTTATTGCCAAGGATATAGAAATGGATGCAATCCTTGCGGTGGCTCTTGGAGGAAATGCACTCTCCGGAGGAAAGTTCAATATGTGGGCTTCAATCCTTGGAGCATATGTAATTCAGTTTTTGACTACAACACTGTACAAATTTAATGTACAGTCTGACGCTCTTGCAGCCTATAAAGCGGTTGTAGTTATTCTTCTTGTGGTATTCTCGGCACCAAAGGTAAGGGAATACATGGCAGGACTTGGAAAAGACATAGCTAAAAGGAAGGAGGCAGCGTAATGAATAAAGAGAAAAAAAGTATCTTTGACAGAATGAACGACACGAACCTCCTCCTTACAATAACAATTGTTATATTTTTGGTGATGTACATTGGAGCTATAGTAATTCAGGGCGGTGGCTTTACCAAGCCTCAGATGTTTTTCAACATCCTGAATGCAAATGCGGCCCTTATTATAACTGCCTGCGGAATGAGCATTGTTATGATCTCGGGAGGAATAGATATTTCCGTTGGTGGTGTAGTTGCACTGGTTTCAATGAGCTGTGCTGTTTACCTGGATCATAAAGGCGGAAGTATCATGGGATCAATACTTATCGCCTTGGGTATCGGCATTGCTTTTGGACTTGTGCAGGGATTTTTGGTGGCATTTCTCGATATTCAGCCGTTTATAGTATCTCTGGCGGGAATGTTTTTTGCCAGAGGTATGACAACTATAGTAAATACAGCACCTTTCAATGTGGAGGACGAAGAATTTAACGCACTTAAGCTTACCAGAGTAAATGTACCGTTTCTTGGATCGGTAAATAAAAAGGGAATTTATGTGCCGGCTTATGTTGAAATAGGAGTAATAGTGGCGCTTATTATTGTGGTATTATTATTTGTGGTACTCAGGTGGACAAAACTGGGAAGAAGCTTTTACGCAGTAGGCGGAAACATGCAGAGTGCGCTTATGATGGGCATTAATGTAAGGAGAACCAAGTTTCTTTCGCACCTTATCTGCAGTGTTTTAGCAGGAATAGGTGGCTATGTATATTTCCTTCACGTTGGGTCCGGATCAGCCAGTCATGCCATGGGAATGGAGATGAATGCTATCGCTTCATCAATCATTGGTGGAACAATGCTGACGGGCGGCGTTGGAAATATCATCGGAACATTGTTTGGTGTTCTTTCCCTCAGTACCATTCAGAACATTGTTGCTTCTGCAGGACTTGACCAGGCATGGTGGACAGGAATTACAATTGCTGCAATGCTTTGCATTTTCCTTGTTATTCAGAGTGTAGTAATGGCACAGAAAAAGAAAGCTTTAAAAGTGTAAGGGATTTGAACCGATGAACAAAATGCTCAAAAAGCTGGCAGGAATGTTGATCTTATCTGCCGTTTTGGTGGGTTGCGGCAAAAGGGCCGTAACTGTGGACGAGATAAATTCAAGTATAGAGGAGAATAGTGCAAAAGCCGACAGTCTGATCACTGTCGGCTTCTCTCAGTTGGGGGCGGAATCGGATTGGAGAAGTGCCAATACCGACTCAATGCTGGGAACTTTCACTGAAGAAAACGGATATGATCTTGTTTACAAGAACGGACAACAGAAACAGGCGAATCAGATAACCGCAATAAGAATGTTTATACAGCAGGAGGTTGATTATATTGTTCTTGCACCGGCAACTGAAGATGGCTGGGACTCTGTGCTGTCCGAAGCAAGGGAAGCCAACATACCTGTGATCATAGTGGACAGAAGGGTAAACGCGGCAGATAAAAATCTGTATTCCTGCTGGGTCGGATCTGATTTTGAACTGGAAGGGAAAAAGATGTCTGCCTGGATAAAGGCTTATACAGAGAGCAAGGGCATTGCTCCGGAGAATCTGCATATAGTCAATATTCAGGGAAGCATTGGATCTACAGCGCAGATCGGGCGTACAAGGGGCCTTGCCAATGCAGCAAGAGAATACGGATGGGATCTGAAGGCTGAGGTTTCGGGAGATTTTACCGAGACAAAGGGCAGAGAAGTAATGGGAGCTCTTTTAAAGCGCTTTAATGACATCAATATCGTATACTGTGAAAACGATAATGAGGCGATTGGAGCAATTGATGCGATAGAAAGCGCAGGCAAGAAGGCCGGCCCTGATATTGAAAATGGTGAAATAATGGTGGTTTCTTTTGACGGGGTCAATGAGAAGGCGCTTACCTATGCAAGGGAAGGGAAAATATCCTGTATTGCAGAGTGTAATCCTCTGCACGGACCAAGGGTAGAGGCGCTTATAAAGACTCTTGAAGCGGGGAACATACCGGATAAATATAATTATGTTGACGAAAAAATATATAGTTCAATAACAGAAATTAAAAGCATAACTGTGGATAATAAGAGCTATAACGTTGAAATTCCGTAATTGTGATACAATATTAGTAACAGAATATTTTATGACGGGGGTAATTTACTAAAATGGAAAAGAAAAAAACGGGATTTGGTACTAAACAGATCACTACAACAGCAATTCTTTTGGCTATCTGCATTATCAGTCAGGTGTTCAAAAACCTTAGTATCTTCATTACCGGACCAATCATCAACACATGTATAGTTCTTGCAGTGCTTTTGGTGGGACTTCCATGCGGACTGATTCTGAGCGTTATAACACCGGTAACAGCGTATTTTATCGCAGCATCACCTGTAATGAACGCGGTACCGCTTATAATCCCATTTATTATGCTTGGCAATTGTGTTCTTGCAGTTGCAGTATCTCTTTTACTTAAAAAGAGTATTGGAGAGAACGGGAGAAAATTTATCAACCCGAAGAATATATTGCTGAGTGTCATCTGTGCACTGGCAAAAGGTCTTTTTATGGGACTTACAATTTCTCTTTGGCTGTTGCCTACTTTTATTCCGGCAGAAAGTCCTCTTAGAGGAAAAATGCCTGTATTCCAGACTACATTCTCACTGTATCAGTTCCTGACAGCATGTATTGGATTTGTGTACGTATTCCTTATTCTGCTTGCACTTAGAGGCAAGGGAAACGATTAAGACAGTAACGGATAAGAGCAGTTCTTTGGAGGACGAACGTGGAGCGTTACCAATACGGAGAAAGAAAAATAAATTATGACCACATTACGGGGCTCCCCGGAATGTCCTATTTCTTTGAGCTCGCTGAAGCCGGCAGGAAAAAACTGCTTAATAATGAGCAGGAAGTCGCCATACTGTTCTTTGATCTGAGCGGAATGAAACATTTCAATGAACAGTATGGATTTAGCGAAGGCGATAAGCTCATCTCAAGTTTTTCAGAATTACTTGTAAAACATTTTGGTGCTGATAACTGCAGCCATTTTTCAGGAGACGATTTTGCTGCATATAAAAATGCAGACGGCCTTGAAGAAGAGCTGGAGACTTTTTTTGATGACTGCAAGAGTCTGAATGATGGCAGAAATCTGCCTGTAAGGGTGGGCATATATTTTGATAAAATAGGTGCGATCCCTGTATCTGTAGCTTGTGAAAGGGCAAAGATCGCTGCAGATACAGGCAAAGATATAAATTCTTCTAAAGCGTACTACTTTGACCATTCTATGGTAGAGGCCATAGAAAAACAGCAGTATGTTTTGGACAATCTTGACAGGGCAATTAATGAGGGCTGGATAGAGGTTTATTTCCAGCCTATAATTCGTGCTGCCAATGACAAAGTTTGTGAAGAAGAATGTCTGGCAAGATGGAATGACCCGGAAAAAGGATTTTTATCACCGGTTGATTTTATTCCGGTTCTTGAGGAAAAAGGTATTATCCATAAATTGGACCTGCATATCGTGGATAAGGTCATTGAGAAGCTGAAGGATCAGGCTAAGAAGGGTTATGACATGGTTCCTCAGACCATAAATCTGTCCAGAGAGGATTTCTATGCCTGTGATATTGTTGAAGAGATAAGGAAAAGAGTCGATGACTCAGGGATTGGCAGGGAATACATAATAATAGAGATTTCCGAGAATTCGATTTCAAGTGATATTTCATTTATGAAGACTCAGACTGAACGGTTTAAAAGTCTGGGCTTCTCTGTTTGGATGGATGATTACGGAAGCGGAAATGCATCACCCATAATTCTTCAGAAGATACATTTTGATTTTGTCAAAATTGATATAAAGTTCATTGCACAGATAGAAAAGGCAGAAGATGATAGGGGAAAGATTATTCTTTCAGAGCTGGTCAAAGTTATAATGGCTCTGGATATGAATACCGTTGCTGAAGGTGTTGAAAATGCAGGGCAGGTTGAGTTTTTAAAGGACATCGGATGCACCAAACTGCAGGGAGAGTACTACGCAAGACCTAGCTCCTTAGAGGAAATATATAAGAGGAACATGAAAGGGACTCTTTTAGGAGTAGAAAACCCTGATGAAGTAGAGTATTACGAGGCATTGGGGAGAGTAAATCTATATGATTTTTCCACTATTAAAAATACTGATGAATCTTTGAAGAACTACTTCGAGACAATGCCTATGGCTATTTACGAAGTGGGAGCAAAGAGTGTCAAACTTTTGCGTGCAAACAGATCCCACAAAGTCTTTATGGAAAGTAATCTCAACAGACTTAGCGGTCAGAGCGAATATTACTATGTTGATTATGCTGGGAGTTCCTGGGGAAATGTCTTGAAGGCCATGAAACAATGCGCAGAGAATGGAATGAGAGCCATTTTAGAGGAGAGAACCTTAGATGGCGGCATTGTACAGGTCTTTGTCCGCAGAATAGCTGCAAATCCTGTCAATGGCGTGATAGCGGTGGCAGTAATTATTCTTTCGTTCATAGCCAGGGATAAAGCAAGCAGCAGACTTACATATACTCATGTGGCAAGGGCGCTGTCTGAAGACTATATGTATCTTTATTACGTAGATATGGATACAGACACATTCATAGAATACGGTAATGACAATGAATATGGTGATCTACCAATAGAACAGCACGGGGATGATTTTTTCTCATTTTGCAAGGATAAAGCTTACAGAAATGTGTACCAGGATGATCTGGACAATTTCCTTGAAATGTTTACCAAGGATAATATAGAAAGCAGCCTTAAGAAAAATGGTGTGTTTAATCTGGCTTACAGAATTCCTATTGATGGTAAGCAGACTTATGTAAATCTCAAAGCATTGCCCATTAAGACAGAAGGAAACCACATTATTATAGGAATAAGTAATATTGATGCTCAGATGAGACAGAGGGAAGAGTATGAGCGCATCAAGGAAGAGCAGATAGCATTTTCAAGAATGACAGCTCTTTCCGGCGACAGCATTTGTATTTACGTAGTGGATCCGGAAACAGACAGGTACAAAGAGTACAGTTCCAAAGAGGAATACAGAGCGCTGGGAATAAGAAAAAATGGGATAAAATTCTTTGAATCTTCGATTAAGAACGGTGCAAAGAGAATTTATGCAGACGACTATAATATGTTTAGTGAAGCATTCACAAAAGACAATGTCCTGGAGCAGATCAAAGAAAACGGTCTGTTTTCGATAAACTATAGGCTTCTTTTGAGAGGAACTCCCACATATGTTAATCTGAAGGCAGCTATGGTGGAAGAAAAAAACGGACCTCAGATTATTGTTGGAATCACTAACATTGATTCCCAGATAAAAAGAGAGCAGGAATATAAACATGATCTTATTGCTGCAAGAGACAAGGCGAATATTGATGAGCTGACAGGTGTCAAAAATAAGCATGCCTACGTTGATTTTGAACTTAAGATCAATGAAATGATCGAGGAGGAAGCAACGCCTGAGTTTGCTATTGTCGTGTTTGATCTAAATGGTCTTAAATATATAAATGACACTTATGGTCATCAGGCAGGAGATCAATTTATCAAGGACGGCTGCAGCATCATATGCAGTATCTTTAAGCATAGCCCTGTATACAGAGTTGGTGGCGATGAATTTACTGTAATTGCTCAAGGGCTTGATTACGAAAACATAGAAGAACTCATGCAGAAGATGAATGACATAAATAAAGAAAATAAAGAAAAAGGAAAGGTTGTCATTGCAGTAGGAATGGCCAGATTCAGCAGTAATGACAGAAGAGTAGCAACAGTCTTTGAACGGGCCGACTCGAGAATGTATGAGAATAAAAAGATGCTCAAAGGCATAAAAGATTAAGAATTAAAACAGGAAAATAGCAAAGAAAGAGGCTGCCAGCGCAACCAGTGCAATTCCACCAATAGAAATAACCTTGTTCCTGACAGTATTGACGTCGATGTATTTTCCGTTATAGTTAACAGTCTCTATGACTTTGTTGTTCTTCTTGATTGTATTATCCATAGAATTCACACTTCCGTTTCTGCATTCATTTAACAAAACCTATCCATTTATGTGTTAATGATAAACTACAAATGTGTACTCAATCTGTTTTTGTCATTAAGATTCCATAAAAAAATCTTGGATTTATAAAAAGAATATTAAAAAAGCCCATTTAGCTTGCATTGAAAACGTTTAAGTGGTATAAGGGCCAATCTTCTTAGAAGACATAAGCTTAAGTATGGTAAAATAAAGAATGTACAAATGTTTCCGAGGTGGGGGATAAAAATGCTGGAATGGCTCAAAGAATTCCAACTTAGCTTCATGCTTTTTTTAAGCGGCGCTTGTGGTGTTCTTGCTTTGTTGTCGCTTTCTACAAGGACAATTTCACGGCATAGAAAGCATGCTCTTGTTTTTATGGAATTTGAGGCAATGCTTTTATTGCTTGCGGACAGAATGGCATATATGTATCGCGGAGATGAGAGTACAACCGGTTACTATGTTGTCAGAATATCGAACCTTCTGGTTTTCTCATTATCTTTATTTGTAATCCATTCTTTTAATATATATCTGATGGACCTGTATCGTAAGTCTGAAAAAGTTGGGAAGATACCAAGGTCTTTGATCTTATGTGAAGTACTGTTCACACTTGGACAGATTCTTTTGATGATATCTCAGTTTACGGGATTATATTACACCTATGATGAGCATAATAACTATCAAAGAGCGCCCGGATTTGTGCTCAGTTATGTTTTTCCGCTTCTTATCATGTTAATTGAACTTATTACCATAATCAGATACAGACGAGTCTTCGATAATATGGTGTTTGTTCCTGTTGTCATGTTCTCTTTAATTCCTTTTGTTGCATGTTTTATCCAGTTTTATACATACGGACTTTCGCTCATTAATATGTCTATGGTAGGCATGTGTGTGGCGCTGTATTTCTTTGAAATAATAAATTTGAATAAGATGCAGGAGGCCAAAAGCGCTGCAGAAAGGGCAAGTAACGCAAAATCAAGGTTTCTCGCCAATATGTCACATGAGATCCGTACGCCAATTAACACGATCATGGGTATGGATGAGATGATAATCAGGGAAATTCCCGAGGGGGTTCCAAAGCCCTATTATATGTCCGTTGTCGGTTATGCATACGACATAAAGGCGGCAGCTGAGACTCTTTTGAGCCTTATAAATGATATTTTGGATATTTCAAAAATTGAATCCGGGAAAATGAATCTGGTTGAACAGGAATATGATATCAGCCAGCAGATACAGAACATTGTGACCATGATCAAGGTCAGAAGTAAGCAAAAGAACCTGGATTTCAGTGTAGATATTGACGAAAACATACCGCGGATGCTCTATGGAGATCAGGGCAAGATCAAACAGATAGTTCTTAATCTTCTGACAAATGCGGTTAAATATACCGATATCGGAGGATTTAAGCTGTCTGTAACAATGCCGGAAAAAGATGGAGATTCCTGCAAGCTGCGCTTTTCCGTAAAAGATACGGGAATTGGCGTAAAAGAAGAAGATATGGATAAGCTCTTCTCGGCATTTGACCGTCTGGATGAGAGAAAGAACAGCGGAATTCAGGGAACAGGCCTTGGACTTCATATTTCAAAGCAGTTTTCAGATCTTATGGGCGGTAAAATCTGGTGCGAGAGCAGTTATGGAAAAGGCTCTGACTTTATTTTTGAAGTAAGACAGAGAATAATCAGCGATGAGCCTATAGGTGTCTTTAAGGAAGAGGGCAGTTTACATATAAGAGGACCGTATATTCCGAAATTCGTTGCCCCGGATGTAAAGATCCTGATCATTGATGACAGCGAAATGAATCTAAAAGTCATTGAAGGGCTCCTGCGTGCCACAAAAATGCAGATAGTAACTGCATTATCAGGCAAAGTCGGCATAGAATTGATAAAGAAGACAGCATTTGACCTTGTCATATTAGATCATATGATGCCTGAAATGGATGGCGTTGAAGCATTAAAAATTATCCGCGAGGAAGGTTTTGAGATGCCTGTGCTGGCTCTTACCGCCAATTATTTTGCCGATGCGGAGGAAGTATATAAGTCATATGGGTTTGACGGCTATATCCCTAAGCCTGTTGATGGAAAGTTATTGGAAACCGTAATAAGGAATTGTCTCCCGAAAGAAAAGGTCGTGGATCAGGAATTCGAGTCTGTATTTGGGCTTAGTGAAAGAGACCTGCCGGAAGATATGACCTGGCTTAAGAATGTTGATTCCATCGATATGGAAGAAGGAATTAAGAACAGTGGCGGGGCATTTTTGCTTGCCTTTTCTCTTAAAATGTTTTATGACACCATTGATGACCATTGTAAGGTTTTGGAAAAGGCAATTGAAGATAAGGATTACAAGCTCTATACTGTTAAGGTTCATGCACTAAAGGCTTCTGCTAAGATAGTCGGAGCCATGAAACTTAGCAAAATGGCTGCAGAACTGGAAAAAGCAGGAAAAAATGCGGATTATGATTATATTGCCGGGAATCATAAAGCGCTTATAGAGGAGTATAGGGCTTATTCCGATAGACTTTCAAGATTTGACAGTGTTGATTTTAGCGAGCATGTACCACCGATGGAAGGAGAAATATCAGCTGTAGATCTCAAGGAGTCCTATCTGGCTATTGGCAGATTTGCCAAAGAAATGGACTATGATGCCATAGATGCCTTGATCAGGAAGCTAAAAGAATATACAATGCCTTCAGAGGATCAAAAAATAATAAGCGATATTGAAAAAGCGCTGAAATTATTTGATTGGAAGAGAATTGAAGAGCTTGTAAAATAAATACGAAGCTCTAATGGTAGGAGAAATAATTATGATGATGTTACTTGCAATTCTTCCTGCAGCAGTCCTTTTATACCGGGTGTATAAGGCTGACAGAAGGGAGAAAGAGCCGGCAAATCTGCTAATCAAGCTCTTTATATTTGGAGTCGTTTCCACTTTCAGTGCTATGATACTAGAGCTTATAGGAGACGGAATCCTTAGCATATTTTTCTATCCGGAAGATCTGATATTTATCTTTTTGGAGAACTTCCTGGTGGTTGCTGTGGCTGAAGAAGTCGGTAAATATATAATAGTCAAGAAGCTTACCTGGAATCATCCGGCTTTCAACTATACCTTTGACGCTGTGGTATATGCTGTTTTTGCTTCTCTAGGATTTGCGGCATTTGAAAATGTGCTTTATCTTACAGATGCAACGGTTACAACTGCTGTGATGAGGGGAATACTTGCTGTTCCCGGGCATGCAATAGATGCGGTTTTCATGGGGTATTTCTTTGGCGTTGCCAAAAAATGCGAGGTTGTTGGCAACCTGAAGGGGAAAAAACACAACCTGAGAATGGCACTTTGGATACCTGTTGTTATGCATGGGTTCTATGATTTCTGCCTGTCAGCAGAACTTCCGTATGCAATTGTAGTATTTTTTATTTATGAGATCGTAATAACGGTTTATGCCATTAAGAAGGTCAAAAAACTCTCGGCTGAGGATACAGCTCTTTTCCCGGGCGGATATCCGGGAGCAAATTCGGTTCTCAGAATGTATTCACAGGGAATAATAAAATATAACCCCATGACCGGACGACCGTATTTTGTTGATCCAAAGACTATGAATTTCGATCCGATAACCGGAGAACCTCTTCACTGACAGATTTTACGAACTCAGACTCCTCAGGAGTAATGGAGATATCTGATGGGCTGTATTCTAGCCTGTAGTAAATGGAAAATACTTTTTTCAGATTATCCTGAATACTTGATGGAGCTAAGGGTATATAGTCATAAATGAGACCACGGTCTATAAAGCCTTCTGCTGATAGTTTGCGAAGGCTTTTTTTAATTTTTGTCACATCCATGTGAATCCTCTCTCTGGGAGTGCTATGTCGATACCTGAATTTGTCAATGGCTCTGCTTCCGAAGATCAGTATCAGAAGAAGTAACAGTATGCTGGCAATAACAGGAATTATAACATATGCTATGTTTAAAGCGCGCTCCACTACAGGCTCGGGAGCGTCAGCGATTGTCTCGGGCAGATGCGGAACCGATTCATAAATAGGTGCATAGTCAGTGACCTGAGCTTCAACAGGAGCCTTGTTCCAGGATCTGTCCCCAGCTGTAAGGTATACGGTGGTGGGCTCAAAGGGAATCCAACCTACGCCTTCAATATAGGCTTCAGGCCAGGCGTGGGCATTGGTGCTGCTGACTTTATAGCTTTCCTCTTTTTCGAAGGGAAAAACATATCGGTAGCCGGTTACAATTCTGGCGGGAATTCCGGATAGTCTAAGGAGCATGGTCATTGAAGAAGCAAAGTGTACGCAGTATCCCCTTCCTGTTTCGAAAAGGAAAGAATCCGCCATCTGACTCATTCCTTTGGTGGTGCTAAGGTCAAATACACCGGCATTTTTATCGTCTGCCACTGTACTGTAGGAATACTGTCTTAAGTAATTTTCTATGAGCCTGCATTTATCATAAGTATCCAAAGCGTCTGAAGTCAGGTCTTTTGCCAAAATTTGCATGCGGCTGCCGGCGCCGGTGGTGTCAAGATAGGGAGCCAGGGCTTTAGATGCTGCATCTTCTCCTGTGGATATGAGCTTATCATACTCTTTAGGGCTTATTATCTTAGAGAGGTCGATTCCCAGAATATTTGACAGGTATTCCTGACATTCATCGTAGGTCATGGCGTTGTCATAATAAAGACCGTTTGATGCAGGGCTTTCCCCATTTTCAGCGGCCGATTTCAAGGGACTTTTTATAAGGTCAATAAGGTATGGGCTGCCATAGTCAATATCCAGATAGGTAGAGTTTAAGGTATAACCCATCTTATGCGGAAGCATGCTTTTTTCTGAAATGATCTTATCCCGGCTGTTTGTCAGAAGTATTGAGTTTATGGGCGCAATTTCATCGCCGGTCTTAAGGTAGCCGTATTCTATTGAAAGCCTTGCTGTTCTGGCAAAGAGAGATACATACTGCTTATCCGCATCATGGGCTCTCATAAAATGAGCAAATCTTATAAGGCCTTCAGCATCCGACAGCTTACCGCCTGCAAGATAAATAGTGCGTCTTCGGATCATGTTTTTGTTTGTAACCGGGTCTTTGAAGGTAAAATAGGGATTCTCTGCGGTTCTTAGTATTAATTGTGTCTTTTTGGAGGATGCAATTTTCCCTCCGGCTTTTCCTAAGGTGCTGTAACCGGATGAAAAACTGTCGGTGCTGAAAATATCGGAAAAGAAATAGGACACCTGATCAAATTTTTCTGCAATATTTTCAGAGAAGCGCTCACCTGCTTCTATAACGTAAGACCAGTTTATAGGCTCTTCGCGTACAGGAATTACTGCTGAAAAGAGCCCGATTATTATGAAAAAATATATAGGGAAGACATCCTTGTTTTTCTCGATAAAAAGTTTTTGAACAACTGACATTATAAGAACTGTAAGGCATACAAAGCAAAGGACACCAATGAGCTTGTTTTCCCTGAAACTGTTATAGGAAAAGTACAGATATAACGCTAAAGGTGTTATCACAAATACTGCATAATCGATCACTTTTTCCACATTTGGGAGAAATATAAAGATGAGCCTTAAAAGGGCAGAAACAATAACAGCAATGGAGGCTTCGTTGGAATCTGCAGCATTTCTTATGAGAAAGAATAACAGTACAGAAGGTAGCAGCGAAAAGACAGCCGGTCCTTTACCCGACGCAAAAAGTTCAAATACATGCTGGAGAATACTGTAAAAGAAGAACAGCCCAATTGTGGTGAAGGTAAAAAGGGCGTAAGCTACAGCTTCTTTGTCCCACAACAAATAAAGCTCGAGGCAGGTAACCAGGAGTGAAAACGCAAACATATGAAGTTTGAGTTCAGCCGATAATACTGCAGAAATCCATTGGATTATCGCAGTCTTCCCGGAGGATGATCCAGGTGCCTGTTCCATAAGAACCTCTCTTTTCATCTATGATTTTCAAAAGCTCTTTTTGTACCCTCTCAGAACTGTAAAAAATACCATCAGCAACTATGTTGTAAAATTCAAGGAATGTGTCGTAGGAATCGACTATTGAGTGCTTGATATCCCCCGATGGATAGATTATCTCAACAGGTACATTACGACTTCCGAAGTGATAGGCGGCAGATACAGCAAATTCAAGGAAGTAGTCCCTCTTTTTCAAAAATTCCGTATCCCATTTTATCTCCGGGATATTTGAGGCATACATAAGAACGGTCACATGTCTTTTTTCCATTTGATCGGGGAGACGGACCATTAAATCGGAAAGCTTCGCGGAAACCTTCCAGTTAATGGAAGAGAGTGCGTCGCCTTGCTGATAAATGCGCATATCACTGCCGGGAATGTCCTCAAACTGCCTTGTGCTCTTTAAGCCGGTGCTGTTTATAAGATTTTCCAGATCCAGGGTTTTGCCGGCTATGTCTGTGATACGCGGGCGAACTATGGCCCTGAAAGAGTATGGGACATTAATGTCAACCGAGAAAATTTTGAAAGGATCGGCAAAAGATACCTTTTCAATTCCAACATTATAAGCTCCTGCATATCTACAGCTTATCCTTGAAGAAAGTTCCTCTTTTCCCATGGAGTCAAGGGAAAGCTCAGCTCCGTTTTTGATGTCGTACAGATCGCATCTGTCGTTATATGTGGTCAGAACCATCTTGTGTATTGGAAGTATTCCGGAGTTTTCTATGAAAGACCTGAAAATATGGTTTTCACCCTTGGAAACTTTGTGAACTTCGATCTCCTGAAACAGGGATAAAAAGTGGTAATTTATAAAAACATATGCTATTGAAACCGGAATTACAAGCATAAGAGCATAAAGAGGGACAAAAGAAACCGGGCCACCGTAGAAGCTGGCCAAAACAATGAAACCTGTAAGACACAGGACATATATAAAAAGATTTTTTTTATGAATTTGTATTTTCATTGTACTTTAACTCTGGCAAGAATCTGCCCGATGATATATTCACCTGTTGCGTGGCTTAGTTTTGCCTCAGTTGTCAGCATGATCCTGTGTGGAAGGCAGAACGTGGCAGCATCGGCGATATCTTCCGGAATACAGTAGTCTCTTTCTGCCAGATAGGCGATGGCCTGAGCGCATCTTAACATGGACAAAAGAGCTCTCGGTGAAGCACCGCAGGAGATTTCAGACCTGTTCCTTGTTTCATCGACGATTTTTACTGCGTAAGCCATGAGATTGTTGTGAATGGAAACAGAAGTGACCTCTTTTCGCATGTTTATGATATCCTCTCCGCTCAGAACGGGAGAAGTCTTGCTGTGAAGTTCACCTGCAAGATAGCGTTTTGCCATATCCTCCGAACTCTTTGTGTCAGGATAGCCTACAGACAGCTTCATCATAAATCTGTCCAGCTGCGATTCGGGAATAGGATAGGTGCCAGCCATTTCTCGGGGATTTTGTGTGGCAATTACCATAAATGGCTCAGGTACGGGAATATCTGTGCCGTCGATGGTTACTTTATGCTCTTCCATAACCTCTAAGAGGGCTGACTGGGTCTTTGGGGATGTTCTGTTGAGCTCATCCGCAAGAACAATGTTATTGATCACCGGTCCGGGAAGAGTTTTGAAGGTTTGGGTTGACTGATCAAATATTGAAAAGCCTGTGATATCCGACGGTGTAGTGTCAGGCGTACACTGAACTCTGGAAAAAGCTAGGGAAAGAGAGTCTGAAAGCGCCTTCACTATAGATGTTTTGCCGACTCCGGGAACGTCCTCCAGGAGCACATGACCATCAGAAAGCAGGCAGATTATTATCTTATCTATTACCTGCCCTTTGCCGACGATACGCATTTCTACGTTGTCTTTTAGAAGCTGAATTTTCTCCCTCATAGATTTCCCCCAAACTTATGCGAATACTTAAGTATTATTATAGTAATTTTCAGACAATTAAGCTATAGCAATATATGTGTATAAAGCGGTAAAATAGTATTAGTATTGTTTTGGAGGCACGAGATGATTGTTGCGCAGTGTTTTGTGGAATTTATCTTTTACAGTTTTTTAGGATGGGTCTGGGAATCCATTTATTGCACAGCAAAAGAAAAAAAGTGGGCTGACAGAGGGTTTTTGTTCGGACCTGTATGCCCGATATATGGCACTTGCGTTGTAGTTACATCAATTGTTTTTGACCTTATTCCGGCGCTTTCGGATCCTTCATTTCCTGTATGGGGGATATTTATCATATGCTATTTGGGAAGTGCTGTTGCGGAGTTTGGAACCTCGTGGGTTTTGGAAAAGAGATTTCACGCCAGATGGTGGGATTACAGTTCGATGCCGCTTAACATTCAGGGGCGGATCTGTGTTCCGGTCAGCATATGCTTTGGTCTGGCAGGAGTTTTGATAGTCAAGTACCTGATTCCTGTTATTAACGGAATGCATGCAGTGATACATCCCGGAATTTACGAATTTTTGGCCATTGTTTTGGCAGCTGTTTTCGGAGCTGATTATGCACTGACGGAGGCCAGTCTTTCGGCACTTCTTAAAAATGTTGAGAAGATGCATTTGGAATTTAATGAGCACCAGCAGGCAAGATATGAGAGGGTTCAGGAAGAGGTTGGAGCTATAGAGGCTAAAGTCAGCAATGAGAAAAAGGCTATGGAAGAGCGCGTGATAGAGGCAAAGGCCAGCCTTTCAAGACTGCATGCAGGCCAGCTTTCTTTTAACCAGAAGAGAGTTCTTGTGAGCATTGCAAGATTTATGCCTGACAGCAAAAAGACTAATGAGCAGAACAACAATCAGATCATGCTTCTTGGGGAATTAAAGGCATTTGTCCGTAAATTCAAATCGAATGATGATGAAGTAAAATGATAGAAAGACAGGTTTATTAATGTCAAAAAGAGCAACAATGGATATGACGCAGGGGTCTATTCGGAAGGAACTGATTCTTTTCGCTATTCCCTTGCTTGCAGGTAATGTATTTCAGCAACTGTACAATACGATAGACAGTATTATTGTCGGCAGAGAGGTGGGAGCAAGTGCACTGGGAGCCGTTACCAGCGTGGCGCCGGCTGTGAACACTCTGGTAGGCTTTTTTATGGGTTTTTCAACCGGAGCAAGTGTTATTATTTCCCACTATTTTGGTGCCAAAAATGAGCAGGGTGTTAAAAGGGCAGTGCACACTTCCCTCGTATGCACATTTATACTGGGACTTGTAATGATGGGCTTTGGATATTTTATAACTCCTCCGCTGCTTGTTTTCATGTCCACACCGGATAGCGTAATGCCACTGGCTACGCAGTATCTGCAGATATATTTTCTCGGAATACTGGGACTTATGATGTATAACATAGGCTCCGCGATACTGAGGGCGGTGGGAGATTCTGTCAAACCCCTGATATTTTTGATAATTACTTCGCTTCTGAATATAGTACTGGATATTTTCTTTGTAGTGACCTTAAAGCTTGGTGTTGCAGGGGCTGCGTATGCGACTATCATCTCACAGTTCATATCTGCAATACTTACCATTATTGTTCTTGTTCGCAGCAAGGAAATATATCGTGTGAGAGCAGCAGAGCTTGGTGTAGATAGAAAGATACTTGGCCAGATAATTACGGTAGGAATGCCTGCTGGAATCCAATCGGCTGTTATTTCATTTTCGAATCTTTTTGTTCAGGGTTATATCAACAGATTTGGCGAAGCAAGCACCGCCGGATGGGGAGCATATGGCAGAATTGATGCCTTTGTTATGCTTCCGATGCAGAGTATAGCTCTTACTGCAACTACTTTTGTAGGACAGAATGCAGGCGCCGGGAATGTTGACAGGATAAAGAAGGGTATACGGGAAGCTCTTTTCCTGGCTGTAATATGCACCTTTGTACTGGTAATACCGGAATTTCTTGCTGCTCCGCAGATTGTAAAGCTTTTTAACACAGACCCGGAGGTTGTGCGTTTCGGAGCGCTATTTATCAGAATGAACTGCTTTTTTGACATCCTTTGCTGCTCTAATCAGACCCATGCCGGTGCGCTCAGAGGAGTTGGCGACGCCAAGGCGCCTATGTACATAATGCTCAGTTCTTTCGTACTATTCAGGCAGATTTATCTGTTTATTGTTTCGCATATTACCACTTCCATTTATCCGATTTCGATCGCATATCCCATGGGATGGCTGGTGTGCAGCATAATAATGTTGATCTACTTCAACAGAAGCGGATGGGAACAGAAAGTGGATGGAAATTATTAAATAAAAATTCAGGAGGAAACGATGGCATCATTTGCAAAAGACATTGACGGTAAAAAGTTATATGAGGCAATAGTCGATTTTGAGAACAATGAAGAAGCTCAGGACTTTTACTACGCGGTTATGGACACTCTCACAGGGCGTAAAAATAAAAACGGCAGCGATGAGACTGTAAGAGACAGAGTATTGAAGGCATATGCTATGCTTTTTTGCGAAGATGCCGGACTTGAAGTGGGAGAAAAAGCAGGAGTTGATGAGGTGGCTGCTACTGCAGACAGGCTCTATATTGGCGATGCCGGTTATGACCCCGAGCATTGGTATCGTATGAAGTACCATTTTCCCGTAATTGATGATGACAATTACGACAGATTTGCAGCCCTTGTTATTGCTGATATGAATGCCGGTCCTCTTCACGAGGCAGCACTTAATGATGGCGAAACACTTGTTGTGGGAGAGGCAGACCCGCTTCATATGACAGCTTCACAGAGACGAAATCAACAGGTTAAGAGCGTATCTTTACCGACAGGAGGTGCACAGTGAATATATTAGCAGTAGATGCTGACAGCGCTGCCCTTAAGAAGATAAAGGGGATTTTAACAAAAAATGTACCTGAGGCTAACTGTTTTTATTTTGACAGCTCCCTTTCTGCTCTTGCCAAAGCCAGAGAAGAAGAGATAGATGTGGCTTTTCTTGATGCGAATATGCCTGAGCTTTCCGGTATTGACCTTGGGAAGTATCTGACTGAACTCAATCCATATGTGAATCTGATCTATCTTACAGAGACCACAGATTATGCGTATGAGGCTATGAAATTACATGCCAGCGGATATCTTAAAAAGCCCGGCACCAACGCTGAGGTAAAGAAAGAGCTGGAAAGTTTGCGCTATCCTGAGCTTAGAAAGAAATATAAGAGAGTCTTTGCGCAGACTTTTGGCAATTTTGAGCTGTTTGTTGATGGAGAACCTGTAGAATTTAAGTATAAGAGGACAAAAGAAATAGTGGCTCTTCTTGTAAATAACAAAGGAGCTCAGACCTCCAACGGAGAGATCATCGCATCTCTTTGGGAGGATGACGGCGATCCCGAGAAGAAGCTTTCCTACCTCTGTAATCTCAGACAGGATCTGCAGAATACCTTCAGCAAACTTAAGCTTGAGGGAATTATTCTCAAGCAGAGGGGAAGTATGGCTATTGCAAAGGACAGGATCGAGTGTGATCTGTACGACTGGCTTGAGAACAAAAAGGACTCAAAGTACAAATATACCGGGGATTATATGAACCAGTACAGCTGGTCGGAATTCTTTCACGCAGAGCTGGATGAAATCAGTTATGACCTGGAGGATGACGATTTTTGATAATTGACTTGTCTGAGTGTTATTGATATATTTATGATGCACTGTATCAGAAATAGTTCTGAACGGTAGCTTTTTATTATAAGGAGAATTGAATATGGATAACACATCAATGCTTGGCCGCAAGACTAATGAGGAGTCAGTCGGACTTAGCAGCAAAACACGTAGTATGGTGGAGACTGCCCTTATGATCGCAATCGTACTGATCATGGGTAATACCGTTCTTGGTACAATTCCTACACCATTTCTTAAGGTTTCTATCGTTACTGTACCGGTTGCTTTGGCAGCTATGCTTATCGGTCCTTACGCAGGTATCATCTGCGGAATTGTATTTGGACTTAACAGCTTTGCCGGCGCTTTCACAGGAGCGAGCGGAATGCTTTCAACTCTTTTCACTATCAGTCCAATCGGAGTATTTGTTACAGCTGTTGTAGCAAGATTTCTTGATGCAGCGCTTGTAAGCTTTTTGTTTAAGGCTCTTCACAGAGGCAAATTAAAGCAGGCTTCTTATTATATCAGTGGTGCTTTGATGCCTCTTTTTAACACTGTATTCTTTATGGGCTCACTTTGCCTGTTCTTCTACAATACAGACTATGTTCAGGGACTTGTTTCAAAGTACAATGCCAACGGTCCCTTCGCCTTTGTGGTAGCAATGGTTGGCGTTCAGGCTACAGTAGAGGCTCTGATCGGTTGCCTTCTTGCCGGAACTCTTGGTGTTGTTCTTTCAAAGGTTCTTAAGAGAGCATAAAAGATGAGCAGGGTTCTTACAGTAGATATAGGTAATTCGAATATCGTGGTTGGCTCCTGGAACAGCGATGAGCTTGAGTTTAGCGACAGAATCGTAACTAAACGAAACTACGCTCAAGATGAGCTTTTTTCTCTGTTAAATAATGTGGTGCTAAATAATAAATGCACTGCTCGTAGCCATGCCGATAGCGATGAAGTCTACGATGGAGCAATCCTTTCTTCTGTAGTTCCTGAAATTACAGAAATAACTTTAGATGCACTGGAAAAGATAATCGCAAAGAGGCCTCTTTTAATGGGGCCTTTTCTGCGTACCGGAGTAGATATATCAGGGTATAAACAAGGTGCTATCGGCATGGACAGAGTTGTGGACATGGCGGCAGCTTTGTCTATGTATGGTAAACAGGTAGTGGTGTGCGACCTTGGAACCTGCACAACAATAACTGTAGCTTCGGATAAAATAATAGGTGGTATGATATGCCCGGGAATACAATTATCGCTGGATGCTGAGGCATCAAGGGCTTCTCAACTGCCACAACTAAGTGCAAGTGAAGTTCGGACACTTCTTGGAAATGATACAGCTTCAAATATGATAAGTGGTGTTGTAGCCGGCACCGGCATGATGATTTCAGAGCTGGCAAAAAGGTTAAGAATAGGCGCAATGACGCTGGATTTTACCGAAGATAAGAATGTGGCAAAAGAAATGCCGGATTTGAAGGTTGTTGTGACCGGAGGCCTTGGAAAGCTGGTTTTACCATGGATAAAACAAGGGCTGCCTCCTGAAACAGAGGCCTACTATGATGAAAATTTACTGATTCGCGGGCTAAAAGGGATTTACTTTCTCAACACATGAAATTTACTACAGATACCAATTTCTGAAAATCGGGAGATAATAAAATGCTGGAAGGAAAAAACATACTTCTTGGAGTTACCGGTGGAATTGCAGCTTATAAGTCTGCGGATCTTGCCTCAAAACTTATTAAGCAACATGCCAATGTAGATGTGATAATGACTGAAAATGCGACAAAATTT
Organism: Butyrivibrio sp.; assembly: GCA_015056585.1. Lineage (GTDB taxonomy): Bacteria > Bacillota > Clostridia > Lachnospirales > Lachnospiraceae > Butyrivibrio. The sequence goes on from SVFZ01000030.1 coordinate 35,595, forward strand.
GTGACTCCGTTGACCTTTGAGGCGCTGACCCACAATAGATGTACAACAGATACTTTTGACAGGAATCATCCCTGGGAGGTTGAGCATATTGCACTTGCAGATAAGGCTGATGTTCTTGTTATAGCTCCGGCAACTGCAAATTGTATTGCAAAGCTGGCCTGTGGAATAGCAGATGATATGCTTACCACAACGGCCCTTGCCTGTATCTGTCCAAAGATCATAGCTCCGGCTATGAATACAAAGATGTTTGAAAATCCTGTGACTCAGCGCAATCTGAAAACTCTTGAGGAACTGGGATATATCATAGTAACACCGGGTGACGGGTATCTTGCGTGCGGAGCTGTGGGAAAGGGGAGAATGGAAGAGCCGTCGGCTATAGTTGACGCCATTATCCATGAGATAGCATGCAAAAAGGATATGATCGGTAAAAATGTTCTTGTAACAGCAGGCCCTACCAGAGAATCTATCGATCCTGTCAGATATATAACAAACCATTCAACCGGCAAGATGGGTGTCGCTCTCGCAAAAGCAGCAGCAAACCGCGGCGCAAACGTGACGCTTGTATCGGGCCCTATTGAAGTTCAGGTTCCGCCATATATAAATGTTGTTAAAGTAACTTCTGCTAAGGAAATGTTTGAAGAGGTCACATCCCGGTCAGAAGCACAGGATGTAATCATAAAGGCAGCTGCAGTTGCAGATTATACGCCAAAGACTGTGGCTCAGGACAAGATAAAGAAGTCGGATGATGATCCCAATATGGCTATAGAGCTTGATAGAACACAGGATATCCTGAAATGGCTTGGGGAGCATAAGAAAGCAAATCAGTTTTTATGCGGCTTTTCAATGGAAACCAGAGATATGCTGGAAAATTCCAGAAAAAAACTTGTAAAAAAGAATCTGGACATGATATGTGCCAATAACGTTAAGGTTGAAGGCGCCGGATTTGGTGTTGATACCAATGTGATCACGATAATCACTGCAAATAGTGAGAAGCAGCTTGAACTTATGAGCAAAGACAAGGCGGCGCACTGTATTCTTGATGAAATTTGCAAAAAGATGTAATTTATTTTCTTTCGGCGTGCATTCGTTTTTTTATTATTGCAAACGTATATATGTCTCGCTGTATAAGCGTTTTCTTCCCTCATCAAGAAGATATTCGATATCTTTTTGGGTATCTTCATCCTCAAATATGTCAATAACAAAGGGCGCATACCTCGTACCTGCACACTCTATGAGTTCTGCTTTGAGGTCAGATAAGGTTTTCTTTTTGCTGTAGCTTCGTCCAACAGCATCAGTGGCCGCGTCTATCGAATCTGCGATGGATACAATATCTATTATTGTCTTGTAGGGGCTTTCAAAGGTATTGAAGTTTTTGGGATAGCCATTTGTACAGTCATACCAGACATGGTGTCCCCTTATAACATCTACGTAATCTTTCGTGGATTTATGCTGCGAGGCAATCTTTGCACCGGTTACAGGATGACTCTTTATTATGGAAAACTCATCATCAAGCAAATTACGACCATACATTGAAATGGTGTCAATTATGATCAGTTTACCCATATCATGGCAGAGTGAAGCATTATAGGTATAGCGTATAATGTCATCCTTTTTATCGGCTACCTGTTCTATTTTTTCACATCCGGGGAACCCTAAGAAAACCTGCGGAGCTATATCAAGCAAATGTCTTGCTATACACTCTGCAAGCCTTGCCACCATATTGCAGTGAATATATGTGGGTGGATGTATTGCAGCAAAAGCATCAATGCAGAATTCTTTTATCGTTTTATTCCCGGGAACCTCTTTGTAATATATAGGAAAATTCGAGAAAAGCGTTACACACTTCATGTATACATCACTTTTCTTTGGGATATTATATATGTACTTAAGCGAAGCCTTTTCAATTTCACGATATCTATCGTAGTCAGCTTCGGTAAGCTTCAGATTTGTCATCTTCACAAGGCTTAGGTACAGAGATGGCGTATCCAGATTTTTGTTTACTCCGATAATTGAGTAGTCAGAAGTATCTCTGTCTTCATATGCTTTGTAAAATTTTTCGCAAGCTTCCCGTGGAGAGACAAGACCTGCCAGCACTGAAGCCATATATAAGAGGTCTTCTTCCTGCTTGATGTCAACAACGGAAGTTATACTTTCATTGTTGCATTTTTTCAGAAAATCGATAGCTTTAAGAGCATACTCGTAAACTCTTTTGGCTACATGCTTTGGAATATATGAATAGGCAAAAAAGCTTCCGTAGTAGTAAATCCTGAATTCATAAGCATCCCATTCGTACTCGGGGCACATCTCTCTGAAAAAAGGATCTTTTAGTATATTCTCTGCATCATCAAGTATTGACAGCGCCTTTTCCCACCACTCATCCGGCATTGGGTAAATATTACTTTCATATAGGAGCGCTCCGGTAAGAGAGCCCAGCAGCACATTGCCCTTTGCTTCCTCATTTAGTGCTTTAAATTTATCTTTATCCAGGTATGAAGACAATTCATTTCTGTTATTCAGAGCTTTTTCTCTGACCTTGGTCAGCTCATCTGTGTCATATCTCGATAAGACAGACAGCATTAAATAATCCTGCCTTACTTTCTTAAACATCGCTGTTACTTTGGCATTGTCATCCTCGGGAAGGGCGCTTTTGTTTTCATTCTCAAACAAGAAATTATTTATGACTCCTGCCAAATGAACATCGACCTCTTCAAAGGTCTCGTCATCAGTCAAAAGTTCCGTGAATTTAGCAAGCAGCTCCCGATTTTCATCTGTAAGCTCTTCTTCTCCTGAAAGAACAGGTTTTACAAAATCATTTAATATTTTTTTGTTTTTTCCGGCGAGCTCGCCAATCTCTGTGAAATTATCCAAAAGAGCGTCAGCATATTTATCAGCATCTGAAATACCGTCGGTATTCGGTGTTGAGAGATAACGTATTCTTTTGGTGTGACTAACATACAGCTTGAATTGTTCAAGAATTTCGTCTCGAGTCATTTCGCTTACCACCGTGGATAGTTTTACTGTTTGCAGTTTAAGTTTACTCTAAAAAATCGTAAATGAAAAGGATAGAGGCCCGATTTACTGCTGGTCATCTAAATTTTCCTTTACATACCTGAGGGAATTTATTAAGATGTATTATGTTTGTTAGCGATAGCTTACATAAAAGAAAGGATTTTTTAATGAAATTTGAAGTTAAACACAGTACAAATCATTATTTAAGATTGCGCATCGCCAAGAGAGAGTTTACCGACAATGAAGCATTTAACATAAAACAGCTTTTATTTGATAACGAAAATCTTGATTTATTTTTTCAAATCAGCTAGAATCACTTTGTTGAAATGAAAAATTATTAATTCATCGGAGGGTGAGTTGTTCTGGAAATGACGAGCCGGATAAGATGACTGGTTGAGATGCCGGTTTCTTATCCGGTTTTTTTGGAGGTATTATACATGACTGAACAGAAGAATTTCACGGAAGGGAAAATACTTGCTCCGCTGCTTAAGTTTGCGATTCCTGTACTGTTTGCATTATTTCTGCAATCACTATATGGTGCTGTTGATCTTATGATTGTAGGAAAGTTTGCAGAACCGGCAGATGTATCAGGAGTATCAACAGGGTCGCAGATCATGATGACACTTACAAACCTTGTAAGTTCTTTATCCATGGGCATGACGGTGTTTTTGGGACAAAAAATAGGTGAAAAGAAAGCTTCTGAAGGTGGCAAAATTGTAGCAAACGGAATAATGCTGTTTATGGCGATCGGAATTATTCTTACAGTGCTCATCTCATTGTTTGCCGGAAATCTTGCAGGTATCATGAATGCGCCAAAAGAAGCTTATGATCTGACGGTTTCATATATAAGGATATGTGGAGCAGGAGCAGTTGTAATAATATCTTACAACCTGATAGGAAGTATTTTCAGAGGACTTGGAGATTCAGTCACTCCGCTTATAACTGTGTCTATAGCTTGTGTCTGCAATATCATAGGAGATTTGCTCCTTGTTGCAGGCTTTGATATGGGAACAAAAGGAGCAGCCCTGGCAACAGTAGCCGCACAGCTTATCAGCGTTATGATATCATTGTGGCTGATAAGTAAAAAAGAACTGCCCTTTAAGCTTGATAGGACATGTTTTAAAAGAGAAAAAGAGATCCTTAAAAAGATTGTATTTATCGGCGCCCCGGTTGCATTGCAGGATTTTCTTGTGGGTATCTCTTTTCTGGTAATATTGGCTATTGTTAACTCCCTTGGGGTAATTGCATCTGCCGGGGTAGGCGTTGCTGAGAAGGTTTGTGCTTTTATCATGCTTATACCATCAGCTTTTGCGCAGTCAATGTCGGCATTTGTATCGCAAAACAGAGGAGCCGGCAAGTATGACAGGGCATTTAAGGGACTAAGATATGCCATTGGAGTATCATTCATATTTGCAGTACTTATGTTTTACAGTGCTTTTTTCCATGGAGATCTTTTATCCGGAATATTTGCAAAAGATGCTGAAGTTGTTGCTGCTTCATGGGATTACCTTAAAGCATATGCCATTGACTGCTTGTTTACATGTTTCCTTTTCTGTTTTATTGGATTTTTCAATGGAATGGAGTACACAAGATTTGTTATGATTCAGGGTGTAGTAGGAGCATTCCTCGTCAGAATTCCGGTATCATACATCATGAGTAAACAGGAACCTGTATCCCTCTTTCATATAGGGTTGGCAACACCATGTTCGACTGTTACTCAGATAGCAATGTGTTTTTTCTGTCTTTTGATATTAAAAAGAAGGCTAAAAAGATAAGGAGAATTATTTGTATAGGTGGACTTTGCTTTTTTTATGGAGGAACCGGATATGATGATAACGGAAATGCTGGATAGACTTCTTGATATGGCAAAACATGATGCTGACCTTAAGGAAAGACTGCTAAATACCAGGCAGTCAGATAATCCCGTTGCGGATTTTTGTGCAATCGCTACGGAAGTGGGGCTTCCCATGACTGTGATGGACATAGTTAATCAGGGAGAAGAGTTCTATGCTGAGATCAAGCGCAGTACCAATGGCGGTGGTGAGAATTCTCCGGACCTTGATTATCAGAATGATGAGTACTCAATATTCATACAGAGATTAAGATAAATCAACAAAGGATATGTAATCTGATGGATAAAAATAAAATTAAAGGAATCTTATTAACAACTATAGGTGCTGCCTGCTGGGGGCTTTCTGGCTCAGTCGGGCAGTATCTTTTTGACGTGCAGATGATGGACAGCAGATGGCTTGTGCCTATCAGATTGGGACTTTCCGGAGTGCTAATTCTACTGTACTCACTTATCAAGTACCCTAATTCTGTTTTTTTACCATGGAAAAGCAAAGAAAAGGCAATAATCATGCTCATCTATGGACTGGCAGGTGTGTCAGCATGTCAATTTTTATACTTTCTCACCATCGAACTCTCAACTGCGGCTATTGGAACAATCATGCAGGATTTGGCTCCAATATTTATATTGGGATATACATGCATAACAACCAAAAGGTTTCCTAAGTTTTTGGAAATATTGTCAATCATAATGGCTCTACTAGGCGTTTTCTTCCTTACAAGCCATGGCAATATTACTACAATGACAGTA
>SVFZ01000031.1 GCA_015056585.1 Butyrivibrio sp.
TCACTAACTCTTAACAGGACAACGTGAACTCGACTTCTGATTGTCATGTGCATTTTTCCGACTTTTATGCCATTATAACGGCAAAAGCAGCTTTTTGCCACCATTTTTGGAATAATTAAAATCCACCCTGTGGAATTTACTCCTACAAGGTGGAATTTAATCTTACAAAGGGGAATTAAGATTTACAATTGACCTTAAAAATTCTTCAAAGAAAAATATCATGCCTTTTCCTGTCTTTAGTGTGTAATCGTAGATCATTTTTTCCTCCAATTTTTTATAATGAAATTACGGGATTGATACCCGAAACGTCACAGTCTCTTAAAGCCTATAAAAAGAACTTTCATAAAACCTTCATATCAAACACAAAAATATCAAACATACCTTTTTGCAAATTTCAAAGCTTCATCTCTGCAGCCGTCCACAGCTTTGCTCTTAAAGTACAGAGTATCGCTCTCAACGCTTATTCCCTTCTGTGAAAGAGCATTTTTGATAAGATCAAGGGCATGCTTTGAAAGCCATGAAGTTGAGAAAACAACTGCCTTGCCCACCTTATCTCCTGAAAGAGTGTTTAAATACTGCTTGAGATTATCATCAATACCATAGGCGTACAGCGCGCCACCTATGAAAAGAACATCGACCTTCTCGCTTAGGGCTGCATCCTTTGAATCGACAGAAACAGCCTCTACTCCTGCAGCTTCTGCAATATAATCTGCTACTTTTTTAGTGTTACCTGATCTTGAATAGTATCTGACTGCTACGCTCATGATATTCTCCTTTTATATTTTACTTAATTCAATTGTGCGCAACTTTATATTATCACCTTTCCCATAAAAAAACAAGCCCCCTGTCATAAATATAATTTCAATCAGCATTCTCTAAATTCTGAGCCACTGCAGTTGCTGAACCATAGGCTTTTACAGGTCTTCCATTATCGTCAAATTCAGTAGTGTACTTTACAACAAAAGGAATCCTCTGCTTTGTCAGCGGTATAATAGCTTCCAATGATTCGGTGCCTTTTTCCAGCTGTTTATGCCAGTCTCTGTACATATCAGCGTAATCAAAAGGAATAATTCCGACCTCGATAGCGGGCTCAGGATAATTTTTCAAAAGTGGCGGAAGCCCCAAATCCCTCATACACCTAAAGCAAGGCCTCATTTCTTTGTTGTCGATCATATACTCCCACGCATATGTATTAGAGTGTTCAAATGCATATTTAAATCTCTTTTCACTATCCGCCATAGATGCATAGATTTTCTTTTCTGCTGTTACATTTTGGATTATTGCATAGAAAATATATTCACTCTCTGCATTTCCGATAAGTCTCATGGATGTTCTTATACAGATATCCTCTTTCCCACAGCACCTTGAAGTAAACGTTCTCCAAGTGTCACATATTTCCTCATCATGGCTTACAATTGCCTTTTTTATCGTCTCCACGAAAACATCAATTTCTCCCGGGGCAAAAAAGGTTGCAGGATCAGTATCCACAAAATCTTTTTCCGAAAGATTCATGCTGATTGTTTCTATATATTTTTTATTGACCCTGATAAGCTCCATATCTCCTTTGTCGTAGGAAAAGATAGCCGCCCCACCCACAAAGTTACTGAATATCATTGTCTCGAACGATTCAGGATCCCAGAATTTATCCACATCAAATTCATCGGAATAATTAGTGGTGGGAGTCATTGTTTCGTGAATCGTAATCTGAATCTTTTCAAGAAACTGCTCTTCCGGCAGCGGCTTTGAATATAGATACCCCTGAAGGTAATTGCAGCCAATGCTATTCATAAAGTCAGCCTGTTTTGCAGTTTCGACACCCTCTGCTATAACCGGCGTTTTTAGCCACTTAGCCATCTGAACCACTGACTTTATGATGATTCCGCCTCTTCCACCGCTTCCACCATCAAGGAACTTTAAATCCAGTTTTATAATATCAACATTTAAATCTTTTAAGATATTAAGTGAAGAATAGCCGCTTCCAAAGTCGTCCATTTCCACTATATATCCGTATTTATGGAATTTTTCTATGACAGCTGCCACCAGCTCTGTTCCGCCTATCGCAGAAGTTTCTGTGATCTCAACTCTGAGGTATCTGACAGGTATTGAATAATAATCCCTGATTTTTTCGACCTCTTCTACGTATTCGTGCTTATATATGTCATTTCTGGACATGTTAAAAGAAATCGGAACTACGGGAAGGTGATTGTCAAAGCAGAATCTTAAGAGTTTACAGGCTACCTCGACCATTTTGATGTCAGCCTTATAAAGAAGATCTTGTTCCTCAAGAACAGGTATGAAATCAGACGGATATTGCATTCCATATTTAGGATCGACCCATCTCATCAAAGCCTCCGCACCGATCATTCGGCCGGTGGAGTGATTAAACTGCGGTTGATAATAGGCGAAAATATAGCCCTTCTCAAGAGCCTCATCAAAATGACTAAGAAGCTCTTTTTCACTCATCCTTTTCTGCATCCCGCACCTCCATTACCTTAAACAAAGGAAAAACATTCAGTGTTGAGTTATCAGCATGAGTCACATATATAGACATTTTAACATACAAAAAAGGATGCCAGCAATCAATTACCGGCATCCTAAAAAAGAAAAAAAAATTAATGCAGAAGAAGGGACTTGAACCCTCATGTTGTTGCCAACACATGGACCTGAACCATGCGCGTCTGCCATTCCGCCACTTCTGCAAGCGACATATAAAATAATACCGATTTTGCATGGTAATGTCAAGGGGCTTTCTTAAAGCATTGTCAGCTTATCGATATACACCTCCAGCTGTCTGATTATCCCTCCGATTCCTCTGTACTGTATAGACATATATCCTGCAAAAAGAGCTGTGACTGCAGCCAGAACGTAGCAAACAATATTTCCTGTAGAAAGAGCCGTGGACAAAAAAATGCCGGCGCAGATTAAAAATCCCATAATGATAATTAGCAGGCGAATCAGCTCTCTGTGAAGCAGCCCGGTTTTCAATTCAAGATTTCCTCTCTCATCAGCTATCTCTTCATCGGAAAGAACGTCATAATCCAGCTTTTCAAAATGCTTTAAATATTCACGAAATCTTTTTTCCATAGCACTCTGCCCCTTATAATGAAAGTGTCGTCAACTTTTATTATACGCTTTTTCGTTAATTTCTGCATCCATGCATTATAGCAAAATCCGAATAACATTTATTTTGCATACATATGCCTGATGCAAATACCTTAAATCATTCGAAAAATATCCAGCACCCTGCGATTAAAATCATCATTCCCCGCAACAGCTTTACCTACATCGCAGTCTTCCTGATCAGTGGCACACTCTCCGCAAATATCCACTCCAAGGAGCTTCCCGGACGTCGCAAGCTCTTTTACCAGGGAAAAGAGCTGAGAACAGTCCATGCATCCCTGATCCCAGTTAGTGATCACTTCGCTCCTTAAAAGAACATCCTTGTCGATCGAAAGATAAATAGGATATTCAGTAGAAAAATTATATGCATCAACACTATAGAACTTAACCTTTTGTGCATCCTCCGGGTCAAGCTTTGAAATCAGCCCCTCATCTGCTCCGATCACATGCACGTCACGCACATACTTGTTTTCATTCAGCACCTTAAGCACCCATCCGCCGCAGGATAAGATATCTCCAAACATCGCAGGCTGCATATCAGGATGGTGATCCAAAACAACCAATGAAAACGGCTCTTTTACCATCTCTGTCAAAAGAGCTGACATATAGTGATAATTCCCGGAGTCAATAAAATGAATCCCATAGGGTGTTACATCCTCATTCCTAAAAATAGTCCTGATGGTATCCACTGCTATGTCGTCACACATGCAATTTGTCCCCGGGATATTTTTCATGTCGTGCATCCTGATATGTGTTTCCGGCGAAAGTGAACCCGGCGTTTTGGCATCATAAAAGGAAGAGCCCTTATCCTTCAGATAAAAGCTCTCCTCATCATAGACTCCGGAAAAATTAAATATAGAAACGTTGTCCAGCATAAATCTTTTTCCTAAAAGCAGTTATTTGCACTAAATAATTATCTTGCAAGGTCAGAGAGATGAATCACTGCATCCTCTGCTATCACGCATTCACCATGTTCCTCAACGACCATTGCCTCAGGGGAATTGACTGTGAGAATCTGTGAGTATTCAACCCCTGCTCTTCTCATCTCGTAAATAATACCCTCTTCTGCAGACATAAGCCCTGCGAACATATAATATCTGCCTTTAAACTTGTATAAAGAAGAATCAACAATTGGAAGTTTCTGAACAACCTTTGCAAAGCGCTTTGCTTCATCAAAGCTGTCAAACTCCATCATGTATCTTGCATACTCGCTAAGCGGCTGATATGATGCATGGGCCGGCTCTTCCGACATGCCCTGTTCCATCTCAGCATCCTTGCCGTATATCTTATTTATTGTATCCGTCACATTGGTTATGACTTCGTTAAGAGCAACGCCCTTATCTCGTCCGGTTTTATTCTTGATCTCATCAACACGTTCCTGAGTAAGCATTTTGAGGATTGTCTCAGCTGCGCCTCTGATACGGTCAGTGGCCTTTTGAATATCTTCATTGCTCATCTTGACTGCAAAAATACGCACGCTTCCATCCATCATCATATTTTTGCTCATCATCATAACCTCTGTTTCAGGGTTATAATCGAGCTGCTGCCCCACTTCCTTGTTGAGCTGGGCAAAAAATGACGTGGTATTCTCGGCACCATTAATTACAGCCTCAGGAGTAAGACCGATCTCATGAAGCTCTGATGCTGCGATACTGCATTCTACGGTTGTTTCATTCATTTTTACTATGATCATTACGCGTCATCTCCTCTCCATGGAATTTGCCGGAAGAATGAACTTTCAAGTGAGTGCCAACCATCCTTTGCTGCACCTCAAATGAATCTTCCAACCTGCGCACTTATATAATACTTTCCCTTATACTGTCATTATATAACTAAGGATTAGCACTGTCCACATGAGAGTGCTAAAAATTCTATAAGATTTCTGTTAATTGTTACTGTTTACTAACGAACAGCTCAATTCGAAGCAAGTTATTGTAATAATTATATCGGCAGAGATTCGGATTTCATTTACGCATATATAAGCTTTTTAACAAAATGCAAAATCAGAAGATAATAAAAAGAGGCTCTCACGTATCTAATGTGATCACCTCTCTCAAAAGGCAGCTCTAACTGCCAAATATTTGCGCTTATCGCTTTTATCTAGCATCACTTTCTGATGTGTTTACTCTTTTCTGCAGCATCGAGAACATCAGGAGTCGTTCCTGTCTCAGTAATTTCACCGGTTGCTTCGCAACGAACAGTCACTCTGTTCTGTCCGCCAACGGTACAGGTAAACAAAGTCAAATCCCATTCGCCGGCTTCCATTTCATCAACATCATATGCTCCCAAAGTTTCGATATTGGAAACCTTGAAGTAAAAGCTTTTGCCATTCATATCTGTAACAACGACATCATCTCCGGTGCTGAGATTTTTGAGATTTCCAAAATGCTCCACGTAATTGTGTCCTGCAATAATAAGATTATTCTCGTATACAGAACCAAGATATCTGCATACCGCATACTTTGCATTTTCGTTGCTCCACTCGTTCTGAATAGGCAAAAGAAGATTCAGCGAAGGAATACCTACTGTTCCGATAAAGCTTTTTCCATCTACGTCCACAACCGGCATATCACCGTGGTCCGGTTCGAGAACAGTACCCGGAATCTGCGCTATTACTCCTGTCAAAAGCTCATCAGAAGCTTTACCTGCAGCAGCAGATTCATTAAAATTATTTCTCACAATATAGGCTGCCAGCATGATCATTGCAGCACCGAGAATTATATAGATAAATCCTGAAATCTTTTTCACTTCGAAATCCTTTTCCAATTAACCATCATTACAGGTTCTTACTGTTTTTACGGATACCTGCAATAATGAAAGCAACTCCTGCAATAACCAAAACAGGAATCGGCCACCAAAGCTGTCCCGTCTGTGGAAGCCTCCTTGCTCCAAGTACAGCCGGAAGATCTCTTATTGCTCCAAGTACAGCCGGCAAATCCGGAATAGATGGTACCTCAGGTTCATCCGGTGTGGGTGGATTCTCCGGAGGTGGTCCCGGCTCATCAGGCGTATCAGGTGGAACTATTGTATTGGTAATCCTGTAAGTGGTTTCGCTTACTGTAAGAGACGTTGTATAACCGTAGGTTCCTGTTACTGTCTCTGCAACAGTCCATTCATGACCCTCTTCATAATCCCAGGTATATCTCCAGTTGTTATCGGAATTAAGGTAAACTACAGCATACTCACTGCCATCGCAGTAGATTGTCACCTGTATATATGATGGTCTGAAATTCTCATAACCGGAATCATTCCAGTTCTTTAAAACTTCATAAGTTAAGATATCCGGTTCATAGGTTATCTTGCATTTAACTGTTCCGACCACATAATATGCCGGATTAACCCATTCGTCATTCTCATCAAGTCCCGGAACTGCCACCAGAAAAGAAGAGAAAGAATGAACATGTTTGTCTATCTTTGTTGTAAGATTTCCAACAAAATAAATACCAAGTTCCAGATCTGAAAAATGAGCTTTTCCTTCTGAATCAGTTACAGCAGTGGCAGAAGGAGCAATACCGTTCTGATAAATATATCCGCCAAGGGACTGATAAATTGTCTTCCAACTCTCCTGATCCTTGATCCTGTTAAGATCTGTTATCGGGAAAACATTCTCATATTTCTCAGGTATGGAATAATATCCGTATCTATCCACATCTGCAATCTTATAGATATTGACGCTCTCGCCTGCAATAGGAAGTATCTCATCACTGTCTTCAGTCACATGACTCTGGTATACAAGTGTCAGGCTTCCCGGCTGAGAAAGATCAATTTCTCCTCTGGCCTTTACTGTGATTGGCGACATCATAGCCACAAGTAAAAACATCAATATGAAGTTTATGATACGCACCTTGATTTTCATATTCTTCATTTTAAACACCATCAAAAAATTTCTATCTAGCTACATTCTATACGAATATCGCTCATGATATTCTTAACATTTTATTAAACTTATCTTTGTTTTCTATTCTTAAACCACTTGGAAGTAAATATCAGGTAAAGGATGAAAGCGATAAGTATGACCGGCCCTCCAATAAACGGAGCTACAACCATCGCACTGTATCTTGTGGCATCCGCCGGAACGATCAGTTTTGTCTCTTCACTATAATCAACACGCTTTGCCCTTACAAGGAGCCTGTGAGTGTTAACACCATATGGCGTACAAGTCACAAGCGTGACATATTCTTTGTTATTGACTATTGCCAGTTCATTCGTTTCCTCAGGAAGAACAATATTTATCTGATCAACCTGATATGCAAAAGTCTGATCTAAAATATGAAGTAAAAATGTATCGCCAACGATCATCTGATCGAGGTCTGAAAAAAGTTTGGAGGACGGAAGTCCTCTGTGTCCGGAAAGCACGGTATGTGTGCTTTTTTCACCTGTTGGAAAGGATGTCCCTTCAAGGTGTCCGATTCCAACCTGAAGAACTGTTTCTTCAGTTCCATGATATATCGGCAAATTCACACCGATATTTTCAATCTCTATATATCCGATAATACCGGTTCCCGTAGGATCCATAATACTGTAATAACGCTCAAGCTCTTCATCCGTCAAAGTAAAGTTGAGTGGTTTCTGAGCCAGTTCTTCATTATAAGCGTTTGCTTCTGCCCAAAACTTACTGTAATCTTCTTCTGAAATGGCCGCCAACGCTTCTTCATAGTTGGAAATAGCCTTACTCTGATGCCTTGAGTTAATATAATTACTCACCGACGGATATAGGAAAATACATATTCCAACAAGAAATATAATGCTAAAAACTATATTGGGGATTATTTTTTTTATTCTTTTCTTTTTCATCTGTTATCTGGCGGAAACAAAGTAAACATATGTAATCTTGAATCATTTATTCTGCATTTCCAAAGAAGCCACTCCTCCGCTCCCCAGCAGGAGGTTCTATAAGGGCTTCCTTAGAAAATGCAGACAGTTTCATTATTTATATTCAGAAACAAGATTCAATCTTTTATAGTAAAACTTTTTTCATAATTCCGGGACGATTATTCAGCGTCAGCTTTTCTTCTAACCATGAAGTATGCAACACCTGCAATGATAAGTACACCACCAAGGATGTAGAAGATTGTTGTTCCGATACCACCTGTTGAAGGAAGTACTGAACCGGAGTTGTTCTTTACTGTTACAGTCTCAAGAGCTGTTGTGCTTGAAATAACAACCTGCTCTCTCTCTGTGAGCTTGTTGTAACCTGTAGGAGCAACATCCTCCTGGAGGTAGTAAGTCTGCTCGTTTGTAAGACCAATAATCTGAGCTGCACCATTCTCATCTACTGCGATTGCTGCACTGTTAACTTTTCCGTCTACTGTCATTGCTGCGATCTCTTCGCTGCTGGCTACTCTGTATGCCTTAGCGTCATTATCATATACAACGTGGATCTGGTTTCCACCCTCTTTAGCATCCCAAAGTGAGAACTCTGCACCTGTAAGAACTGAGCTATCAGCACCGTCAACCTTTAAGATGTTGAATCCAAGAGTAAGAACTGTAACTTCATCTGTCTCAGCTGACTTGTAGTTATCATACTCAAGATATGCTGTGTTCTTCTCAGGAACAAGAACAACTGCCTTCTCATTGATAACTGCATTGTATGTAAGAGTGATTGTCTTGCCCTTGTTTGCAATTACTGTAGCTGCAGGAATTGTAAGAGCATATGTGAACTTAGAGCCATCCTCGTTAGCTACACCTTCGCCCCATGTATATGTTCCAAGTACATCCTCACCTACTTTTGCAGTAGCTGTTGGGTAAAGTGTAAGGCCTTTTGTTGCTACGTCGTATACAGTGATGTCCTTCTCGGCAACTGATGCAGGAACTGCTACTTCGATTGTATAAACGATAGGCTTGATTTCATCAAACATGCAGTCAACATCTCTGTCATCCTTCTTTGTGATTGTAGGATATGTGTTCTTCTCGTTGATTGTAACATCTCCAAGTGTCTGAACTACTGCTGCAGTACCAAGGCTTGAAAGAATGAGGTAGTAACCGGGCTCAACAGCCGTAGAAGCTACACCATTTGCGTTTGAAAATGTACCTGTAGCAGAAGCTGCTGTCTTAAATGCATCTGTGTTAAGTGCTTCTGCAACCTGAGATCCTGTGATGCCCTCTTTTGCTGTAATATTCCAACGTGTATCAAGCTTTGACTCAGCTACATTGAAAAGATTTGTTGCTTTAAGAAGATCTGCAAGAGCCTGACTCTCAACATAGTAAGCTGCAGTACCTTCCTGATCTGCATTATTCTCACCGCTGTTAGATACGTTCTTGATATCAGCCTTTAAAATCTGATAGTAAGTATAAGTAATTTCTTTTACTTCACCGGTGTTGTTGTTCTCATTGGTGATAGTGATTGAAGCATTCTCTGAAGCGAATGCTGTTACGCTTGCGCCCATGATCATAGTAGCAGCAAGGATTCCGGTTAATAGTTTCTTAATTCCTTTCATTTTTCCTCTCCTTTGAATCTTGTGTCTTTTATTAGCTCAGATTGCACATCGCAATCGTATGCATCAATAATTTTTAATTCCTCTTAAGTAAAGAAAACTTAAGTTTTATAAAATATACAAGTGCAAGAACTATAAGTATCAGTCCTGCTGCCGCAAACGGAGTTGTTCCAACACCGCCTGTGGAAGGAAGCGTATTTACATAAACCGATTCGTTTGTGATCACAACTTCCCCATAACTCTTGCCATCAGCACCAAGGGTCATGATATAACCGGTATCTTTTACTGTATCTTCACCCACTGTTATATCGTTCTGCTTGTTAGCATTTACTGTTATTCCGTTATATGTATATGCAACCTGATAGGTTCCCAGGTACTGATCCGGCTCCTTGACACTGTACTGGTACAAATTGCCATGCTCATCATAAATTGGAAGATTGTTAATTGTCTGAGTCCAATTATTGCTTGTTGAGAGCTGCAATGTACTGTAAACAACCCAAGGGGTATCTGCTGTCTTCTGCCAAACATCAAGTGTAAGTGATGTTCTCTTATCCGCAATATCGCTGCCCTGTGCGTCAACCCAAACTTTACTTACTGTAAGATTTCCTGTAAGCGTGTTGTTGAAGTCTACATCATATACAGAACCAAGTGAATAATCTGCCACGAACTGGTTCTTATAAAGAAGTGATGTATCAGGCTGGCTGTTAAGTGTCAGTGAGCAAATTGCAAGAACATCATTGAAGTTTTCATCTGATGAATAAGTTACATCTGCTCCCAGGTAATAGAAGTGCTCTTTAAGAGTTGTATCCTGTGTGTACTTGGCCGGATGAGTCATATTTTCATATGTATATTTCTTATAGAACCATGTCCATTTCTTGGATACTGTAACTTTTACATAATAAACAGTCTCATCATATTTGATTCCATCTGCTCCGGTGTTAACCTCAGTTATCTTGTAATAGTAATCACCCTCATATCTGTATGGAATTGATGCAAACTGTGCAATTGCAGTGTATGTTCCGTCTTCATTTCTTACAGCTTCAGCACCTGAAACAGTCACTGTATCCTGAATCGAAGTGGTATATGAACCGTCATCGTTTTTAACAGATACTGTAGGCATAGGCTGAGATGCGAGTGTTACTGAATTTCTCTCAGATGTATATGCAGAATAGCCTGTCGGCTCAATCTTAAATGTAAACTGCATATCCTCGTCCCAGACACCGCCGGCAAAATTCTTGCTTACCTGCAGCGGTCCAATCGGGATACTGTAGAAATTGCATACCTGAACTGTCTGTGTATGTGAAGGGTTGTTTACATCTGTACTACCCACTTTCACGTTTACAGGTGGCTGATCATTGAGTCCATCAACATCCACTGCAAAAACTGCTCTCCAGTTATTGCCACCGGTCTTCCACTTGTTATTGCCCACTTCCTCTTCATCCTCTGTAAGACCATACTTGGTTACTCGGGACAGATTGGTCGACTCTATAACAGTGCTGGTGTTTGACGCAGGGTCATAGGACATTGTAAGTCCGTCGGCAACCTCATCAACAGTATAGGTTCCTGCCGGAATATCTGAGATTGTCCACTGCGCACTCTGGTTGTAAGTTACTACGTATGTATTTCCTGTTGCCTTATGGGTCGAAGCATCGTACTCGTAAGCCTCTCCGGTATCACCGGCATGACCTGTAAATCCTGTAAATACAATGTAATTTCCGGTTGCATTATTTGTAATGCGGAACATTACATTTGATAAAAGAGCTGTCTTTGTATTGTCTCTTACAAATCCTGAGCCGTAATCATTGACAACCATCTTATGAATTCTGAGGTTGCTGCTTCCGGTGTTGTAGAATGCTGCGCAAGTAGCATGATTTTCAGGACTTATGTAGTAGTTAGCGCCCTTGGTTATTGTAGTGACATAAGCGGTCTTATTTGACCACCACCGGGAATCGGACTCTATTATCTGAACAAATCCGTCATTTGCTGCAGCTTTATAGTATCTTACATCCTGATCATCGGTACCGGGATTATCAACTCTTACAAAAATGTAATCGGTATCCTTTGTAATGGTGACACCTGATGAATTATCAGTAATATCATTCTCGGTGATTATCAGGTAGATACGGTTGTCTACAATATATCTGCTGTCATAATCAAATGAATATGAGATATTTGAACCGCTGTTCTTAATCTCTGTTGTAATGGTATCAAGTGTACCGCTTGTATTTAGTGCTCTTAGTGTAAAGTTAAATGTAAGCTCTCCGGGATCTGCGCCATTTAAGTACTTATAAAGCGAAATTCCAACACTGCCTTTTGTTGTCTTATTGTTGAATGTAGGAATCTCCCCGCATGGAATCGTACATGCCTCATCCATATAGTATTCAGGGGCACTTACCCTGTAATAAAGAGACTTTGTATAATAGTTCTTGAGCTGAACCGTTACAGTTACCTTTGCATAATAAACTGTAGAATCAGGAATGAATACATTACCTTCGCTGTCTGTGGTTCCTTCGGTCTCAACAATCTTGTAAACAAAGCTCTCACTCTCGCCTTCCGATCTGATTGAAGTGTACTGATAGATCAGATTTCCCAGCGAATCAATCTGTCCGCTCTTTGCGCTTTCATTTCCATAAGTGATAGGACTGAAAATAACATTATGATTTGCTGTTGTTTCCTGTTCGGAAGTATTGTTTATCTTAACCGGAAGGAAACCGTTTTTAGCTGTGGAAATCTTCTCCCACCCGTCTTCTGCTGAAAAATTCTGTCTGTAAAGTGCAAATGAGAAACCATTTGTCGTTGCAAACTCACCATCAATATTCTTGTAAGCCTGAAACTGTGCTGTTCCACTGATCTGCTTTACATCTGTGTAGGTGTTGTGCCACTCTCCACTGCAAATAATTACTCTGGGAAAGACTATCCAGCCGGCAGATGTTGCATAATTAATAAATGTTGCATCTTCCTGCCCTGATATAAACACGCCTGCCACAGAACCGGCAGTATAAACATTTTTTGTATTTTCAAAGTTCCATATAATGCTCTGGTTAACCTTGTCGTACTGATTTGAGTTGGCAAGTGTTGCTCCGTCAACGAGAGAGCCAAGATCAGTACTTACAGCATACTTATAAAGATTTATATCTGAATTGGCTGTTACATTAAATACAATTACCTGATCGGAATTCTTATAAATCTTAAGATTTCCTTCCTGATATAACTTGTTCTTAAAGTCATCATCAGTCAGTGTTACATAATAAGTTCCGGCAGCATACTTGGTCGTATCGATGAAATACTTGGGAGTTGCTCCCTCATAGTATGTCAAAAGGCTTATATTGTCTTGTCTGCTTGCAAGATCCTTTGACGCGCTCCTTACATAGGTCATCATGTCATTAACAATCTTGTTAAGCTCGCCGGTACTATAAGCAATGTCAAACTTCATGTAGTCTGCACCGGACATATGACTGATACTCCATGCATACTGTCCCGGTACTATAAAGTAAGCCGGAAATCCCTTTATACGAACATCTCCTGATACAGAAGCTGCGATAAATGTCTGCTCAGAAGGATTTGTAAGGTCGTTACCATACTGCTGCTCTAAAGCATACAACTGATTTGTAGCAAAGTTTGTTTCACTCTCTTTCATTCCCAGTGCATCTGCTACAATACCAAAGTTCACAGCATCTCCCAGCACAGACTTAAAATTGTCTGATCCCGGGTCATGTTTCTGATAAACTGTAACTGCGAAAATTGAGAAGCTTTCTGAACTAAACTCAATTTTTTCGTTTCCCTCAACCTCGGCTGATGCATCTGCAAGAGTCTTAACTTCAATGTCCTTTGAAGAAATATCTGTAGCCTCCTGAGTACTTGTAATTTCAGGTGACTCCATTACATCTGTCTTGATAGGAAGATGCACAACAGCAATATCTTCTTTTGAGGAAACTGACAGATCGTTTGTAAGCTGGTTCTCTTTGAACTCAATACTGATGCTTACTGTTCCTTCCGCCGGCTCATACTCTTTTCCATCGAACATGAAAGCGATGTCGTACATAAGAGTATTTGTGTCTGTATATTCCGATGTCTCATCAAATCCTGCTTCATTTGCTATGGTCTCTGCATTGTCATTAAGAGCCTGCATATAAGCATCATAGTTGTATCCTTCTGTCTGAGGAGTAACCTCTGAAACAACCAGTTGTATTCCATCAGGAAGCGCACCGGGATCGGATAAAACAGCCTTAACTGACACTTTGCTGTTATCTGTATAAGTAAACTCAGTCTTTGTGTTAACTTTGTAGTAAGAAAGGTGAAGCTCTGCATCCTCTGTGATTTCGATCACATCCCCGGCTGCTGTCTTTGCCTCATAATATGTATAAGTTACAGTCTCTTCTGTAGGAGTAGTGCCATCCTCTGTATCTGCCTCAGATTCAGCTGCAGCAGCGTCTGTACTGTCTTCTTCTGTGCTTTCATCAGCAGCTTCTGTATCCTCAGTGTCATCTACAGTGACCGTGATATCTTTTGTCTTCTTGATAAGCTCTGTTATATGGTTCTCACCGATCATACCCTTGTCAAAACGGTATCCGTCAAAGCTTCTAACTTCCTCTGAAAGATTAAAAGATTCGGAAATGGAGAGCTCTTTTGAATCCGCTATAGATGCGCCGGCATTATCTTCGTATACAACAGTGATAACTACATTACTCTTAAGCTCTGCAACCTTTTTCTCAGCCTTACTGCTTTCTGTTGAAGCTTCTGCAGAATCTTTCTTATCTGTTTCTTTTTCTTCATCAGATAACTCTTCTGTAGAAGCCTCGTCTGCTGAGCTATCTTCTGTAGAAGCCTCGTCAGATGCCTCTTCATTTGATGCCTCGGAGTCTGATGAGGCTGCCTCATCTACTATAACTAAAGGATCACTATCAGTGCTTGATCCATCTGCACCTGCATCGACATTTTCGCCTTCAACGGTATTTTCAGGATTCTGAACATTTTCACCATTTTCGGATTCTTTCATCTCCTCGATCATTCCGCTTTCCCATTCGGAATCAGCAGTCTCGAGAACAAGTCCTACCTTCTTGGCACCATCCTCTGTCATTGCCGTCGCCGGCTTGTTGAGCCCGTATAAAGTAGCTGTTCCTGTCAAAAGAGATAAGATAACAGCAAAAGCAACCCATCTCTTGAATCTCACATGCTTCTTTATGTACTTTTCTGCGCGATTTTCGTTATTCGTGCGCATAACTTGCTTACCTCTACCACAATTTTTCTAAAACTTACTTATTCAAAACTTCCTATTTTACTAAAAGGAAAGACTCTGAAAACTACTTTTCCAATAAGCTGTTCCCTTGTAACACAGCCAACCACTGTGGATCTGGAATCTATTGATACGCTTCTGTGATCTCCCAAAACGAAGTATCTGTTCTCAGGTACCTGATAGGGAAAAGTAATGTCTGTCGGTTCAAGGCTTCTGTCAGATACATAACTTTCTTCAATCTCTACTCCATTGACAGAAACAATTCCTTTTTCATCAATATTTATCCAGTCTCCCGGAGATCCTAAAACTCTCTTAACCAAAACCTTATTGTTATAATAAAATGCAAGCAGATCACCCGGCTCAAATTCACCTGAGTTCTGGGCTATGACTATGTCACCGGTGTCCATGGTCGGTGTCATTGAATCTCCGGTAACTTTCAGGACTGTAACAAAAAAGCTTGAAATAAGTACCGCCAGGGCTGCGACCACAACCACAACAATAAGAGAGTTTCTTAACACTTTACGGTATTCTTTTTTATTGTTAACCCTCTTGAGCTCCTTCTTGAGTTCCTCCAGAGTTGGTTTGGTGATCTTCTCTTCACTCATCTTTTTTCTTTCTTGTGCGCTTCTTTGGCGCTTTAACAGCATCATCTTCAGTCTTTTCCGGAAGCTGCGTCATCTCGGATATCTTCTTTATCTGCTGCTCCTCTGCATGCTTGATACGTTGTCTGCTCTCCTCAATTTCCTTCATAAGAGCTTTGTATTCTGTCTCTGCATTCTTCTTAAGGGTATTTATATATAGATCAGCTGCTTTCTGACCGGCTTCCATGATTCCACCAAGTTTAATGGAAGCCTCAGCAAGGGACTGTGAGTTTTCTATCTTGGAAAGAGCGTCGTCCACCTGCTTTTGCATCTCTTCTTTTTCTCTGGCAAGTCTTGCTTTAAGACCATTTATGTCTTTATCGAACTTTTCCTGCATCTGAGCCTTCTGCTCATTGAACTTGGCTCTCATTTCTGCTTTTTCTTCGTCAAAGCTCTTTAGCATCGATGCACGCTCTTTTGCCATATTCTGCTGAAGCAAAAGCTTCTCTTTTTCAAGTTCTTCTCTTAATTCAGTTTCATGTGTTCTAGCAGCTTCTGCCTCTTCCGAAAAGGAGATCATCATCTCCAGAAGCTCTGCTCTGCTGAGTTTTTTTAGATTCTTGTCTGCCATGACTCCTCATTTTTATCCGCAAAACAAAAACAGGCACTTTGCGCAAGACTACCTAGTCTCTGCAAAATGCCTTAATCTATAAATTCGGCTTGCAAAGCTATGTGTCCCAGCATTTCCGTGAAAAAATCCCTGTATTCTTCAACATTACCAATGTTGACCGTTCATCCTTGAACATTACTAGTACTAAAATTTTCCGAAAAAAAAGCCGTCTGAAAAATAAAACCTATCAGCTCGGCCAATCATTTGGTATCTTGCGATACCAGCAACTGGCTGCCTTTCACATTATGTGTTAAGGCCCTGTAGCTTTGCGTCACCATCTCTCGATGGCTTTGCCCCTAAATTTCCAATAATATGAACTTTAATCTCACTAAACTAAACAGCAATTAAAATTAAGTTTAGTAAGTTAAGATTATTTGAATGCCTTGGTAAAAAGAATATACTACTTGGCATTTAAAAATACAACCACTTTTTCACACAAAAATCACAGTTTCCCATAAAAATAGAGCTGAAACCAGTTCAGCTCTACGTATCAAAATTTCAATTATCAAAAACTTTTTTTTAGTTTCCGCTTTGTTTTAACAATTGGACACACGTAATTTCAGTGGCAAAATTATCTCTTAAGGCCCTTAAGAATCTGCAACATCTCGTCAGAAGTAGTGATTACTCTGCTGTTTGCCTGGAAACCACGCTGCGTTGTGATCATGTCTGTAAACTCTTTTGCCAGATCAACGTTACTGCCTTCAAGGTAACCACTGTTTAAATATCCGCCATTCCTTGTAATATCCATAATCTGTGCTGCACCTGAGTTTAATGACTGGGCATAGAGGTTATTTCCAACCTGTTCAAGACCCATTGCATTGCTAAACTCCGCAACGGCTATCTGTGCCTTTTTTATCGTCTGTCCGTTCGAATATCTTCCATATATAGATCCGTCATCTCCAAAAGATATTCCTGTAAGTTCTCCTTCAGGATATCCCTTACGAAGACCTTCCGTATCTCCTTTATACGCATAAACAGATGATGAATGACTCGCCATTGAGCTTGCATAATTTGTGGTATTGGACAGATCAAGCTCGAATTGTCCGATGACTCCCTCGTCTCCATCAACCGTAACCTGAACTGTATCTGCAGTTAAGAGCCTTCCATCATGTTTATCGTACACAAGATTTATCGGATCCGCAGCTTTTGACGCAACTATCTCTCCATCAGAATTAACTACAGATGCAAGAGTGAGGTTGAATGTACTGGAATCCTCATCCCCGGCATTATCCAGCTTAAATTTCAGAGTATATGCTTCCCCGTCATTACCATATATTTCAAGCATCAGCCCCTTGCCTTCTTTCAGAGCAGGATCCTCGCTGTCAATATTTCCTTTCATGTAGGCAGCTTCTGTAGCTGAACCTGCCATGTAGTCCACTTCTCTCATTATTGTAGGATCGTTTTTGTCAGGCATTGCAACTCTGTTTATAACATTAATCTTGGTAACAGCTGCTCCATCTCCTACACCGCCTTCGCCCATAACTCCCATGACGTAATATCCGTTATTCTGAGTTACAAGGTCACCCTGAGCATCTATAGTAAAAGAGCCGTCACGACTAAAATTCTGCGTTGTGTTGTCGGGACTTATTACGAAAAACGAATCGCCGTTTATCATAAGATCAAAGACATTATTCGTCATTACAGCCGAACCCTGCTTTGATATGTTGGCGAAAATTGAACCCATCTTGGCTCCAAGTCCTACCTGGTCCGCATTGGTTGAAAATCTGTTATTTCCCGGAGCGCCACTGTTTTTTATGGTCTGGTAAAGGACATCCTGAAAGCCCGTAGCTGAGGACTTAAAGGCTGTAGTATTTACGTTTGAAATATTATTTCCTATGACATCCATCTCCAACTGGTGAGTATTAAGACCTGAAACAGCTGACCAAAGCGATCTCATCATAAGACATGTACCTCCGAATAAATATCCAATATCTGTTATTATCTTTATCGGATGGTTTTGTAATAATATTTATAGGAAGGCAGATTTTTCTTTTAACATTGAAATTCACATTGTATAATGTATAAAAGTCAAAAAAGAAGGTAGGACGCGGCAAAAATGAATCAGAACAAAAGAAGCAGTGACGATGAATTAAAGAACGAGATAAAAAATATCGTGGATCTTATCATTTCCGATTACGATAACGACAGGGATATCGATCAGCTTGACGTATTTAATCAGCCTGACAGAGACGTTGTAAAAGATATTGTGGTAAAACTTCTCAGAATCATTTACCCTGGCTATTCAAGAGATAAGATTTACAAGAGTTATAATGACAGCAACAGAATTGCAATCGTTATCGAAGACGTTATCTACAACATGCAGAAGCAGATTGCTATTGCTTTCCATCATCATCCGGATTACATAAATGCCACAGATGAAACTTTAGAATGCGGTGCAAGACGTATCACCCATGAGTTTTTCAAAAAGCTTCCTAAAATCAGAGAATACCTTGATACTGACCTTCAGGCCTGCTATGACGGTGACCCTGCTGCCTATAGCAAGGGTGAAATCATTCTTTCCTACCCGGGTCTTCTTGCAACTTCAGTAAACAGAATAGCTCACGAGCTGTATCTGCTGCAGGTACCGCTCATTCCCAGAATGATGACCGAGTATGCCCACAGCCGTACAGGAATTGATATTCATCCCGGTGCAACAATCGGCAAATACCTTATGATCGATCACGGAACCGGTATTGTTATCGGAGAAACTTCAATAATCGGTGAACACGTAAAGATCTATCAGGGTGTTACAATAGGCGGTCTCTCAACACGCGGCGGCCAGTCCCTTAAAGGGGTTAAAAGACATCCCACTATCGAAAATAATGTTACAATTTACGCCGGAGCTTCTATCCTTGGCGGAGAAACCATCATCGGCGAAGGCTCCGTTATCGGCGCTAACGCATTTATCACTTCTTCCGTTCCCGCCGGCAGCCGCATCAGCATGCAGAAATAAATGCGCAGGATGAGAAGATGTTGTTTACTGCGGCGGTGTACTCTCCTTTGCTGCGGGATTTTCGAATGGCTTTGAGGTACTTGTCGCAGTTTTCGAAATGACCTTCAAGGAATGTCCAGTGCTCAAGAAGTTTAAAGATTACGTTGCGCTCCTCGGGGATGAAAGCAGCATAACCTTCATAGAGAAGCGTAAGGTACTCTTTGAGCTCCGCAGCAGAAAGCTTTGGACCGCCGTTTAACTCTCTGACCAGCGCAGGATCCGACAAAAGGCCACGCCCTATCATGATTGCGGAGATGTCACTGTAACAGTGCAAAGCTTTGAGTTTATCAGAGATTGAACTATTGGTCACACATGCATTTTCTATATCGTTTTCCTTTTCAGATTCCGAATAGTTACCACTATTAACGGCAATATTCCCGTTGTAGCAAATATCTGCTTTGCCGCCGTTTTCCCTGTATATCTGCAGTGCCCTGGCGAATGCCAAAAGGCGAGGCTGTCCCTTGTAAAAATCCTCTCTCACCCTGGCGTGAATCGTAAGCTCTTTTACCGGATAACGGGCATAGACTTTCATCAGGTTCTCAATTTCATCTTCACTTTCAAATCCAAGTCTGGTTTTCAGTGAAATTCCAATCGATTCATCGCTCAGGTTCTCAAATATTCCATCAAGAAATTTATCAAGATAGTCCGTATCTGCCAAAAGACCTGAGCCTTTATGGGAGTTTGTCACTGTTGCCGCAGGACAGCCAAGGTTAAGATTAACCTCTCTGTATCCCAGTGCCGACATCTCTTTTGCCGCCCAGACAAAGGACTCAGTTTTATTTGACATTATCTGCGGAACAATCTGATGACCGTAGTCGTCAAATGCCTCCAAATCTATATTTTCAGGCAGTGCATCCCTTTTTTCCCTCTTTTTAAAATGATTGTTATGATGCGCGGTAAGAAAGGGCGTGAAGTATTTGTCCACACAATCTCCAAACATCCTGCGATGTATATTCCTTAGCGGATACAGAGTAATCCCTTCCATGGGTGCAAAATAATATTTCATCCTGTGTTTCCCTTCTATATAAGTTCCTAAGTCACTTTCTCACGAAATGCGCAGCATAGCGGGTATTTCTGTCTGAACTGCAAATCTGCGCCCGGCGCTTTTCTGAGAAAAAACAATATTCTATAATAATTTCGTCACAATTGAGGTATAATATATCCTTGTAGGGTTCAAAATCCCTGCAATTTATGTCAGATCACATTCATCATAATATTTGTGACCTGCATAAAAGTCAAATTTACAGAAATGGGGATGATAATATGAGTCAGGAGAAAATTGACGCTTACAAAAAAGAAAAATCAGGTCGTAAAGAGAGAATTGCCAAGCAGAAAAAGAGAAACAAGATTTTAAAGATCACCGGTATCATTGCAGGAGCTGCTATCGTTATTGCAATTGCAGGCGCCATAGTCTGGAACAGAGTAGAGGCTTCCAATGCCGCTGCAGAAGCTGCTGCAGCCGCTGAAGTTGAGGCAACTGCTGAGACAGATACTACTTCTGAGAACGAAGCAGAACCTTCTACGGAAACAGAAACTTCTACGGAAACAGAAACTTCTTCAGAGAGTGAAACAGAGGCTTCTACAGAAGAGAGCACAGCTGCTACAGAGGATGCATCCGCTGAGACATCTGCTGAATAATATGATTTTTAAAGCCTGCGATTGTGATATTCAACCGCAGGCTTTTATATACTCTTTTTGCCTTAACAACTTCACCTTAAAAATCCAAGATCCGTTAAATTAGTGATTTTATCTTCTGTCTTTCAAAGAATTCATCTATGTTTGCCACAAGATCAGCAGGTGGCATTGTTTTCAAAAGATATTTCTCCGGCTTTAAGGATAAAACCTGCATAACACTTTCTTTATCACTCTTTACTGTAAGAAACATAACCGGAATCTCACTGGTGGAAGGCTCGCTCCTTAGCATTTCAAGTACCTTGGGGCCTGTGGTCACCGGCATTTCATAATCAAGCAGTATAAGATCCACCTGATTCCTGGCAAGAAAAGTAATAGCTGACATTCCGGAATTGACCATAAAAACCTGATATTTATCGGAGAGCCAGGATTTGATTGTCCTTAGCATTGTTCCGTCATCATCCACCACAAGAATTCTCTTTTTCTGAAGCCGTTCTTCTTCCTTTTCCACAACTTTATGCATTTCTCTAGCCAGCTCTTTTACATTCACGGGACGCTCAAAAGCAGCTGCAATCTTGTCTTTTGTGGTAGCGTTATAAACCTTTTCAATTTCATCGTGTGAACCTATTATACTTATCGAAAGATCATTTTCCACAAATTTGTCTCTGATATATACAAAGAACTCCATCATATCATCCACGTCATCGACATATATCAGATATACATTGGGTTTATTCTCTATATGCTCTATCTCAGTGACATTATAAGATGATTGTATAACATCAAAACCCTCTGATGTCAGCTCTTTTGCAATCGAGGTTACCATGAAACTTTTTCCACCACCTATGAGAAGTATCCTTTTATCCATCCTGATTTTCTCCTAATTATCAGCTTTTATCTTACAAATTCAGGCTTTGCTACAGAATCTCAAGCAGTGCATCTCTGTCAACTGCTGCCATCAGTTCTTTTACCTTGTCATACTTTTCCTTATAAGCTTTAGGAACTCTGTACTCTGAAAGCATGTTCATAATTCCGTCTGCTGTGTCAAAGTCGTAGGCCTCCAGTAGTTCCTTCATATCCCTGAAAGCACCTATAAGCTCTTCTTCATCTATCTCGGGAAAAGAGCTCTCGTCAACATTCCCGTTTATGGCTGCAAGCTTTTCATTATAGCTTCTGTAAAGTTCAAGAAGCTGCGGAGTCTTTTCCTGAATTTCAGACTCATTCTCATCATTTCCGCACTTCTCGAGATATGCTGCTTTTTCGGAAAGTTCCATAGCACCGATAAGTCTTGCAGAACTCTTTAAAGCGTGTACTGTAACGGTGTAATTGCGATAATCTTTTTCCCGTGCAAACTTCTCTATATTGTCTGCCTTGGAATTTATGGATATCAGGAATTCTTTTACCACATCTGTAAGAAGTTCTCTGCTTCCGCAGTTCTTTTCCGCTTCCGCAAGATCAATTCCCGAAAGGTTATCAAGCACATCCATATTCTCCGGTGCATTGTTTGCAGTGCCCCGGGAATCAGCTGTATTCTCACCTTCACCGTATCCTTCTGCCTCTTTTAAATCCACATGCGTATCGTCAGCCTCTTTAACTTTCTCCTTTGGAAGGATCTCCATCAGCATCTTTTCCAAAAGCTCTCCGTTTACAGGCTTTGAGAGATAGTCGTTAAAGCCGGCCTCCATATACTCTTCTCTTGCACGCTCTCCTGCATTTGCAGTAAGTGCTATGCAGGGCGAGTCAATCGAGAGATTTCCTTCAAGTTTTTTCAGGGCTCCAAGTGTCTCAATTCCATCCATTTCAGGCATTCGATGGTCGATAAAAAGTGCATCATACTTCTTTTTCTTAACTTTCTCAAGAGTCTCAAAACCACTCTCTGCAGTATCTATCTTTATCAGCGTCTTTTTCAAAAGACCCTTTACCACCGTAAGATTAATCGGTGTGTCGTCAACCACAAGGATTTCAGCATCAGGAGCCACAAAGCTCTCATGGTATTTTTCCTGCGAGTCCACGAACTCCTTGTATTTTTTCCTGAAATCACCCAGTTCTTCCCAGGATGCAACCTGTTGTTTTACTTCAAAAGAAAAATCCGATCCCTTGCCATATTCACTCTTAACTTCCAGCTTCGTATCCATAAGGGCCAGGAGCTTTTTGACAATGCTCATGCCAAGACCGGTTCCCTCTATGGACCTGTTCCTTATTTCTTCTATCCTCTCAAAGGGAGAATAGAGCTTTGCAAGGTCCTCCTCCTTGATTCCGATTCCGGTATCTACCACTTGGAAACGTAAAAAGATGTTATCATCATCTGCTTTTCTAAAGGAAACATTTAATGTGACGCTGCCCTCCTCGGTGTACTTTACGGCATTTGTCAGGATATTGGTGACACACTGCTTTATCCTTATTTCATCGCCGACAAGCACTGTAGGAAGCTTCCTGTCAATATTCATGTTAAGGGCAAGTCCCTTGTCTTCTGCTTTTACAGCTACAAGATTTATAAGGTCGTTAATGGTGGAGCCCAAATGATATTCAACAGGTAAAATATCCATTTTCCCCGCTTCAATCTTAGAAAAATCCAAAATATCGTTTATGATTCCAAGCAAAGAATTTCCCGCACTCTTTACGCCGTTTGCATACTCCAGTATCTGCTCTTCTTTGCTTTCCCGAAGGATCATCTCATTGAGACCCAGCACAGCATTTATGGGAGTTCTTATTTCATGGGACATATTGGATAGAAATGAGGACTTCGCCTCCGATGCCTTTTGGGCAACCTCAAGCTCTTTTTCCAGTTCATGCTCTTCGTTAATGTGGCCGATGTACGCTTCTATCGCATGTACGGTCTCCTTGATAGAATCATAGACCACCTGTATCTCATCCCTTGTTCTTACCACAAGCTTGTCTACTTTTCGGCCAACTTCCAGTTTCTTTTCATCGTCTGCCTCGGCATACTCCTGCATAAAATCCGACATATTGCCAAGAGGAGCACCTATCGTGGTCTTTGTATAGAAATTGGCAAAACCGGCCATAGGCACGCCAACACATAGCATCAGTAGCATCATCTTTATATCATAGCTGATGGCAGAGGCATTGAACCTGTATTTCATTCCCTCGATTCCCTCTATGATCGTGTCCTGATCCATGCTATCGGGAATTTCCTGAAACATTTCACCCTGATGAACTGATGTAACAAACATATCTTTAATATCCGGAAACAGAGCCACCATAAATATAGCCACGAACACGCCCAGCAGCATCTCTGTAATGATTAAGATAGCTGTGATTTTAACACTGACCTTGGTCTTTCGGATACTACGCTGAAATTCCTGATTTCTTCTGTAAGCCTCAGTATATGCAAATCCGATGGGGAACGGAGTTTTTGTAATATCCGGTGCTTTGGTAAAGAAAAAGTGAAAAGCAAATGCTGTTGCAAAAACAACCAGTACTTCTCTGGTAAAATATATCAAATAATTGCCAAATTGTGCTACTTCATAAGCATTATTGGAAATAATAGAAAGACAGGCAAACTCTATCAAAGCTGTTACAGCAAGAGTAATAAGCGCAGAGAGGGCAGTTTTCTTTTTGGTGCTAAACCACCCATACTGTCCAAAGATTGAAAAGCATATTGTAGCTACAAGAAAAATCGACATCTTAAAGGCACTACTCATGTCAAAAAGCAGCGCCACCACAAAAGATATAGAAAAAGAAATAAGAGAAATAAGGTAGCCATACATACCGCCAAGAAGGAGAAATGGTAAGGTAAAAAAAGAAATCCGCATTTCGGACTCTCCCACTGCTATCATCATATTGCTGCCATGAAGGGCAGCAAATATACACAATCTTGTAAGTCCAAGCCAAACGATAACACTTATAATTCTAATGATCCATCTTAGCCACTTCTTGATCTTGGTATTATCAGCCATGTAGAATACCTCTGAAAGATATTACGGTAAAGCGTTACGGTATCTACTTTATTATATCATAGTTTTCAGAATGAAACATTTAAGAATATATCAATCAAGCCCCAGTGCCACCAACACCGGTAATGTAACAGATAAAATATTAATCAAAAAAAGAACCGCACATCCATGCGGTCCTCTAAAGTCGGAGTGACGTGATTCGAACAATCACCCCTCTCCAAAACACGCATAGAAAGGAGGTTTGCGACATCCTTATTCTTTAGGAACCACTTCACAATCTCATCCCCGGATACAATTTACATTCACATATTAAAATACAGTTCATTGTACCTGGCATTGTAGTTATGTCCGGAATATCCCTGACAGTCAAAATCGGTAACTACTATATCTTTTCCCTTTGCATGCGAATAATCGCAGTAATCTGTAAAATCGGTACCCAAAAGTGCAATACTCGACACTCTGCCATTCTTCTGAACAACATCTTTTACAAGCAGAAATTTAAAATCCACTCTATTTCCCATAATGTTAAAGTTCTTTATTACAAGAGGAACGCCAGAAGATTCATTTGACACTGAATTATATGGTACTCTGTTTGATCCTGTGTTGGCTAAATCAGTAAGGTACTTGTAAAGGGCGGAATCAGTATTCTGAGTGATTGCACTCGGAGATAGTGCAGAAAATGAAGCCCCCAAGTCAAATATCAGCGGTATCTTAACTTCAAGTATCGGCAGTCTGTTATCGTCACATATATAATGATAACCGTCACCGATTCTTATTTTCTTAAGCTTTGTCAAAGTAAGAATCCTCCGTCAATGTTTGATAATCCTCTAATCCATGAGCACCCCATAGCTTTATACTTGGAGTTGAATAAGTCTTCAAAGGCTTTGTTATACTCGTATCCCTCAACAAAGCAATAAACGGTATAACTATCGTCTCCCCAAATTGCAATAAAATCATGCTCACCATGTAAATTCAAGTATTCTGATGCATCTACTGTCCATGGTTCATCATAGAATACTATTCCATCTTTGATATGAGATTTAGGTTCTGTTAAAACTGCTGGCATAGTAACCTCCTCTCTGAACTACTGATACTTTCTACCTGTATTATAACATGATTGGAAACAGATATGATAACCATATCCCTATGGATAGCTAACAAGCATCATGCATCTGTGTAGAACTTTCACCAATAGCATGAACGAACATTTGACAATTCCATTGATATAAACAGCAAAAAAAATCCCCTCAAAAGCCTCAATAACTAGGAGTTACTATAATTTCACTATAATTTCGGACCAACCGTTTTGTAAACTCAAATCAATCGTTAACAGTGTCTATATTCTCAAAAATAGGATCTTCAAAAAAATCAATTATACTGATATCAAGCGCATCACATACTAACTGTATAGTAACTATTCCCGTATTTTTACTTGTGCCATACATTATATTTTTCAAAGTCGAACGGGGCATGCCTGCTCTAGTAGATAAAGCGTTTATTGTAATGCAGTGTTCAATACATAGATTTTGAATTCTTATTTTTACTGCACTCTCAATGTCCATATTTAATCTCCCTGTACTCAAGCCTACTAGAGCACAGAAAAAAATGTGGACTTTATAAAGACCTTATGATATATTTATATAACACTGATTAACGTAAAAACATTTATTTCAATTTCAGATTTAAGGCAAAGCTAGAGAAATCTAGTGACGCAAAGCTATAGGGCCTAAACCAGGTAGCCAGTTGCAAATCTCGCGGTGGCTTTTCCACCGCTTTTTTTATGAGTAAAGACAAGATTTCATAGAGAGGAAATGATAATGAAAAAATATTCTGTTTTTGTCATGACTACTATCTTCTGTTTGGCTTTATGGTTTATTAAACCTGTTGAAGCATATGCTGCATACGACTATGCAAATGATAACACAGGGCTTGTTTATCCAAATTATACCAGGGATATTTCAAATGATTATTATAGAGGCGAACATGACTTTAGCCTTAGCGGAGAAAATCTAATCTATTCTGGCGACTACTGTACGTTTTATAAGACAAATTTAACAGAAAATACTCTTCTCGATTCATCAGGGTATGTATATAGTGATCCAGTACATATTAAAGTCAAACTAGGAGTTCCAGTTACTGTGCGATTAACATGGGGCATGGTTACAGCATATGAAAATGCTACAAATACAATATATGTACACGATGATGTGTATGACTCTTATCATACAGTCAAATTAGATGACTTTATGGCTGTTGTTAATGATGACGCTGCTTTTAAGGCGTTACAACATAAAGCACGTTTGGAGACAGTTGCAATGGTAAAAGATCTTGTCGCTAAACGGAATAATAAGACAAGCGCCCCTAATTCTAACGCAATTGATTCATTAAAAAATTCTTCTGTTAATTCTGCAGATTTTAACGCCTATGTTTATTATGCAAATAATTCTGACTTACAAACGGCAATAGGTGCAGATGCAAATGCTTTGTACAATCATTGGCAACAGTACGGAAAAACTGAAGGTAGAAAAGCAAAATAATCAAAACTGTAGAACCTAAACAGGTTGGCAGTTGCAAGTGTTGCGAATGTAATATTAAACTAACCGCTCTCTCACTGCCGATAATCTCCACTATATATCTCAAGGCAATGATAGCGCAAAAAAAGTATGGACTTTATAAAGGCCATATGATATAGTTATAAAGTAAAAATATTTATACGCAATATCATATATATTCTCAATTCAAAAGCAAAGCTGAAGAAATTCAGTGACGCAAAGCTATAGGGTCTTTAACATGACAGCCAGTTGCATTTAGGGAACTTTGCGATGGCTTTACCATCGCTTTTTTTTTACAACAAATAAGGAAAGGGAAGGTTTATTATGAATCAAAAAATCAAAAAAGAACTAGCAGTTATTGTTGTTATGGGAGTATTGCTTTTAGCTTTATCGCCTCTGGCTTCCGTAAGATCTGCAGCAGCAGGTGTAGCCAAAACTTTTACTATTCCACTTACTTACACAAATACAACAGGAAAAAAAGCATCCGCAAACTTAACTATGACTTACACTACAGCGTCCCTGACAAAAGGTACTGTTATAAAGCTTTCCGGTCTCCCATCGGATTCTATATATACTGGAGCCAATATTAATTGTGGCTTCATTGAAATTGATAGTAAATCAGGTGACATCCTTACATATAAATTGTTCGGGGGCACTAATGGTACAGCCTATTCTAACGGATCTGTCTCATATACTATGCAAAACGCAAATGCCGGTGCAACATTAACAATTGGATTAAATCAGAATAATACGGGTAATCCTAGTGATGGCTATTATCTTCTGGATGAGTCTGGGTTAGTTGCCGATGTATATACAGGAAAATTCATAAATGAATCAACAGCTCCCGCTACAACTAACACCACTGCAACAACATCCATTGATCTCTCTGGACTAGCCAATGCTTCTGTAAACAATTCCGAATTTAATGCAAAGGCCTATTATGAAAATAATGTAGACTTACAGTCAGCGATAGGTCCAGACGCGCAAGCTTTATACAACCATTGGGTTAACTACGGAAAAGCTGAAGGAAGAAAAGCAAAATAAGTTAATTACCACTCAATCAATAAGGAGGATTACATAATGGCTACATTGAGTTGTCCACATTGTGGGCAGGAAGTTTATGAAAAACTGGATACTTGTCCACATTGCGGCGGACCTATGGTACCAGAGGCTGACAATGATATGAATTTATCTTTTTCAGATATATTCAAACTTGCAAATGAAACTGATAAAAAGTGGTTTTTGGGAAGCACGATAGCCGGAGCTGTTATCATTTTAATATACTTTGTGACAGGCGTATTCACTGAAGGGAGTCTTGCATCAAATATTATTGTATTTATTTTTTTTACATATCTCTTTGCTTCTTTTTTTTACGGCATGCATGCCTTTCACCCTTTTAGACGTTTCATGCCATTAGGCATTATAATTGGTATTCTTTTAGTATGGATAGTTGGAATTATGGTAGCTATATATGGCGGTTTCTTTTTTTGGTACCCCAGAGCAATTATTCGTCTAATAATACATAAACCACTTCTTTCAGAAAAAGATGTTCAAAAATTGTATGTTAAGAATCTGCTATAACCATTATTTGTTTTTGTCCAAGAAATAGGAGCCATATTAACATGTTTATAAACCAACGAACAATCACAACCATATCCATCTTATTAATGTTGGGCGGAGTTTCATTAATCACAGGATGTGGTTCATCAAAAGTAAGCAATACTGATGTGACAACTGAAGATGTACAGGAAGTCCTCCAGGAAGAATTTGGTGAAGATTTAAGTGAAGAAGATGCCAATCTTTTAGCAAGTACGATTAATGAAATTGCTGATTCATCCACCGAAGCACAATCAGCAGAAGAAATAAAAGAAGATGAGCCCAAGGTCTATCCACCAGCAGATGAATGGCGCAGCACATCAGTTGATGATAGATATATACAAATTTGTGACGTATTACTGGCTCCCGGTTACTCAGTCGATGATATCATGAAAAAAATTGGTGAATCCGAGCTGGAACTGACATATGATTATAACCCTGAAGCACTAACTAGTGCGCACAGAAGTGGGAATATCACTATTAAATATCATATGAAAGATTGGCTGACAATTGATTATATAAATCCAACAAAAGAAGTAGGGACATTAAAAGATGCCATAGTATATTATATATATCCTCGCGAAGAAGCAAAAGAAACTACAAGATATATTGATGGAAGGAATTTGTCTGATATGTCTTCACTTACATATCAAGATGTAAAGTCCTTGTCAGAAAATATATTCAAAGGATACATTATTCAGGAAAGCACTGATTTTACAGGCAATCTTGTTGTCAAATATCTTACCCCTTATACATCTAATTTTTCGAGTGATAAGTCATTAGACTATACAAAAGGTAACGTTCCAAATGTCGAAGAAGCTTTCGGTTATTACTTTACCTACCCGCTTTGGTATGTTTTTTACATAGATCCCAACACCAATCAGGTAGTAAATTTTGAGATTTCCCATTTAAACAGCGTCTCGTTTAATGAGAGCAAAACATCGTCTGATGATAATAAAGAAGAAAAAGATACAGAAAATAATGACACCAACACCGCAAACAACAACTCAACAGACAAATGGGGAGATACTGAAGTCACCGAATATGTTGATGATGAGTATGGTATTCATTTTTATCTCCCAAGTGATTTGACAGTTACTGTAAAAGGTCCTCTATATAATTGGGGAATTGTAAACCGATCATACTACGTTACAGGACGTGGAATGAAAGACGAGTATCTATGCCAGACTCAAAAATGCTCTGACGAGGTTCATAATGACAGTGACCCGCCGGAAGATGAATTACATGGTGAGATTGCGCATAAAGATGGGTATCATTATTCAATAAACTTTATAAATCCGGAAACTCAATATGATTTCACACTCTCAAGTGCGATGATTGAATTTATGGCAGAATATAGGCAAAAAATCCTTGATAGTGCTTGGGTTGAATAAAAGAATACTTCTGAAATGCGATTAATACACCGAATTATTTCTTCGGTGTACTAAGTATTTATCAAGCTATATCCTCGAGGAAAGTCAAATATGAAAAGCAAAATTATAATACTTGTATGCATAGCAATTCTTTTAGGTACAGGCGGTGTTGTTATCTATTACAATACTCCGCAAAAGCAAGCTGAAAGGTTAATAGACAAAGGATCTGCTTATTTGTCTGCTGATAAAATTGATTCAGCCACTGAGGCATACAAAAAAGCCATTTCAAAAGATCCTGATAATCAGGAAGCATATTTAGGACTTTTGGATAGTTACAAAGCTGCTGGAGATAATGAGTCCATCATCCAGCTGTATCAAGACTCAAAAATCTTGAATTCAGATTTGTCCACAAAAATATCTGAGAACGCAAGTGATTATTTCCAGTCATCTGCAGAACAATCTATTGCATCAAACGATATCAAAAACGCATCTAAATATGCTGATTATGTTCTAAAATTAGATGGAAATGATTCACAAATCAAAGAGAACATAAGCACATATTACAAGAACAATATAGAAAATGCTATTAACGAAGGCGATACCAAACAAGCAATTGCTTACATCGATGAAGCCATTAGTGAGACAGGCGATAGCTCTTTTTCTGATTATAAAGATGAAATTCCATATGCCTTGATGAATGAGCTAAAAATAGTTCCTCTAGGAGAGTTCAGATGCGATTATGCAGTTGGTTTTTCACCACCCGGGGCAAACTTATTTGCTACTATGGATGGAGTAGAGGCAACAAAGACAGATCTTGTTTACGCCAAGCCAGAACTCATAGCTTCATCAGAAACAGATACAACAGTAAGTCATGGCTATAGAATAACTTGCACAACAGAAGTTGAAGTTAAATACGCACATACAAACTGGGAAATACAAATTGCTGTTACCGCCCCCAAATTTATAGACTATTATACAGGAATGATCTATGGCGGAGGACATCCTGTTCCTCTCAATGAAGTATCACAGGAAAAATATGATTTTTTACGTAATGGAATGCCATATGTTGTCGACTATAGTGAAACATCTGATGAATCAGTAACACCTATTGAACAGGGCGATGGCTATGTTAAATTGCTCTTCACCACGAATTACTACTACGTATTTAACATGCCAAAAGACTATGACGGATTGCTATTAGAATACAATAATAATCCTGACACGAGAACAGATTTTATAAATGAGATTAATGGCGTTACTGATTACGAGGGATATCGCGGTCCAACTAATAAAATTACCGAGAACTCCAAAGAATTCAGCGGACAGCAATGGTACTATCAGTTTGATACTCCGGATGATGCAAAAGATTTCATATTTATGAAAGTAGAATAACAAAAATTGATTTTGATCTCCGATATTTACGATTCATTTACAGCAGATGCACGGTATGTTTGCCCGTGATTAAAAGAGCTGACCATTAAAATGAACAGGGGTCTGTCAAGTAGATAGGCCAAATAAATAAAATAAGTTAAGAAAAATGGTGATCACTTCAATTGAGGTGATCACCATTTTATTACGTGGCGGTAAAGTATATAAGTGATGACAGGATTCCTGTCACTCTAATCCTTGGTCTGCTTGTTGACTACTTTATCTGTCATGGAATATCAGTCAACCCTGCGCTATGCGCACCGCGAAGCGGCTGCGGGGTTGACAGACATTCCATGACAGATATTCTGTAGTCAAGCAGATCAAGGATATTTGTGCGCTTTGCGCACTTTATTCATGGGCAGAGGCGTTTAGCCTCTGGCTTCATTTCAATTCATGATTATGCTGCCCATTTTGCTTTATACTTCTGGATACGCTTATTATCAGGAATGGGATAATCAGTGGGCATATCCGTGAGCATTGCTTCTTTACGTACCTGGGCAGGTGTCTTTCCGCCGAATCTTTCCTGTGGCCTTTCATTGGTATAAAAGTCCATGTATTTCTCTATGGCGTTCCTAAGTGACGCTTCATCAGTTACATCAAACATGCAGTACATCTCAGTTTTAATAATGCCCCAGAATCCTTCAGTTGGTCCATTGTCTATGCAATGTCCTACACGAGACATAGACTGTTCCATACCTTGTTTCTGAAGCTTCATTTTGAAGACTTTGCTGGTGTACTGGAATCCACGGTCCGAGTGAAAAAGTGGGGTGGCATCAGGGTTCTCCGCTATTGCTTTGTCAAAGGTTTTGAATACAAGCGCATTGTCATTTCTGTTGCTGAGAACATAAGCTACCGGAGACCTGTCGTAGAGATCAAGAATGGCACTTAAATACAGCTTTTTATTAACCTCAGGGATCTTGAACTCAGTAACGTCAGTTGTCCATTTTTCATTAGGCTTGTCTGCATGAAAATCTCTTTTTAGAGTATTCTCTGCAACGGCCTCTGGAGTTGAAGACTGATATTGCTTTCTCTTGGCGCGTATAATTGCATGGACTCCGATGGCTTTCATGATTCGGTGTATACGCTTAACTTTATAATCAGTACCGTTGAAGTGGTTGATCCATAGAGTCATACGTCTGTAACCAAGGATATGACCAAAACGATCATCGTATTCTCTGATAATAGCAGCGATTTGCTGGTTTTCCTGCTCCTGCTCTGGAACCTCTCTATGAAGCCATTTGTAATAAGCTGCGTGCGATACACCCAGCACTTTACACATCCAGTTTATGCTCCAATTATTCTCTTCATGTAAGCTTTGGATTGCCAGATACTTTGATTCCAGCCGAGTACGGCCAAGCCTCACATCCCTTCCAATTCCTTCACTTTTTTTAACAGTGTCACCAACATATCTTTTTCTTCAAGCTGCCGCTTCAACCTTTTATTCTCGCGGCGTAGACGTTCCAGTTCATCTACTTCATCATCATTTTTGTGATGTCCTCGCTTGTCAATAAGCGCATCTTCTCCATCCGCATCATATTTCCTTACCCAACTATAAACCTGTGTGTAGGAAACATCATATAAAGAAGCAGTCCCTTTGTAATCGCGATCATGCTCGATACAGTACTTGACGATTTCCTTTCGTTCTCCAATAGTGGTTTTTCTTCTAGCTTCTGCCATATAGACCTCCCGCTTAGGATTGTAGTCCTTAAGCTCTCTATTGGCATTATACATAGAAATCCATTTAGATAAAACAGACGTGGATTTTATGTTGTATTTTACACAAATATCCACTAAAGAACCTTCGCCAGAAAAATAATCTTCAACAGCGTTACTCTTTAATTGTGCTGAATAGCAAAGATTTCCTGGAGATGATATAAAAGCCGAATCTCCATGTTTAACATAGAATCTCACCCAGACTAAAATCTTTGACCAATGAGCCTCTTTGTTATAGTAAATATCGTATTTCTGACAGATATCTTCGAGTGCAAGTTTGCCCTCTAAGTAATCTTTACAA
>SVFZ01000032.1 GCA_015056585.1 Butyrivibrio sp.
CGTCCCATAGCAACACGCTGTCTCTGTCCACCTGAAAGAGCCTTAGGCTTACGATCAAGAAGTTTCTCAAGGTCAAGGATCTTAGCTGCCTCTCTAACCATCTTGTCGATTTCCTGCTTAGGAACCTTTCTAAGCTTAAGTCCGAAAGCCATGTTATCATAAACTGTCATATGAGGATAAAGAGCGTAGTTCTGGAATACCATCGCAATATCTCTATCCTTAGGCTCTACGTCGTTAACTACTCTGTCACCAATCTTAAGTGTACCTGAAGAAATATCCTCAAGTCCAGCGATCATACGAAGTGTTGTAGACTTACCACATCCTGAAGGGCCTACGAAAATGATAAATTCCTTATCCTCGATATCAAGGTTGAAATCTTTAACAGCCTCGAAACCGTTAGGATAAACCTTAGTTACATGCTGAAGTGATAAACTTGCCATACCTAAATTTTCCTCCTAAATTTGCAATTACGTTTTGCTATAAAAAAGTATATATAGTCTGAAATTTATTATCTATTCACTATTTTCACAAATATTTTATTTTTCCTTAGCAAATCTGCCTAAGTAAAAAACGACTTTTCCACAATTCAAAAATATTGACGAATAATAAAAAAATTCACTGTGCAATT
Source organism: Butyrivibrio sp. (assembly GCA_015056585.1). GTDB lineage: Bacteria > Bacillota > Clostridia > Lachnospirales > Lachnospiraceae > Butyrivibrio. The sequence continues at coordinate 629 of SVFZ01000032.1, forward strand.
TGTCTATTGCTTATTCATATCAATCATTGCTCAGAAGACTCATCTGAAGGCTTTGTCTCATCAATTTTCCTGATAGCTGCCTCAAGTTCTTCCTCCTCGGTAACAGTCTCCTCTTTGGGCTCAAAGCGCTTAAATGTTCCATTGTACAAAAGAGCATGAACAAAACCCGGGCCTGCTATACCAAAAAGAATGAGTATTGGGATTGCTTTCAGATCAAAGAAATAAATAATGACAAGCGGAACAGCCGACACCAAAACCATGAGCACCGTTTTAGGAAGTGCAAGAATTGACATAAGCGCCGCATTCTTAAGCGTTCCGGTAACTGTATTCACAAACTTGGATAAAAGCGGGAATATGTACAGTGATACCATATAAAGGATAAGCGCTATGGCAATAACAAGATACCTGTAAATGCCGGTTTTATCCTTCATGAGAAGAAAGTCCAGAAGAAGGATACCTCCTGCTGTAAACTGGATTACCTGCAAAATGGAAGCCTGTTTGAAATTCTCTTTAAGAGACTTGAAATAGGACTTGGTTACATAACTGTCCTCGTCTCTGACAATCTTAAGAAGAACATAGTGCATAGCTGTAAGCGCAGGACCAAGAGGTATAGAGAATACAATACCAAGAATCCAGGCCCAGAATACAAAGCTTACTTCAAAATTAAAGTCTCCAAAAAGTACCGGGCTTAAGAAAAACAACTGCTCTAAGATAAGAGGTGTAGCAAAAATCAAAGTCAGGATGTTAAGCCACATCACATCTGCCATCTTTGAGAGGGCGTGCATAATCGGACTGTCTAAATCAAAAATCTTTCCCATAAATCAAAACCTTTTCCTTACTTATATAATTTTTTATAATTTAAGCTCCATTGGCGTGAACCTGATGCCATCAGCCTCAGTTTCAGGTCCAAGGTCTTTAAATCCCCTTGTTCTGTAAAAATCCACTGCATAAGGTGATGAATTCACCGTCAGGCAGTTTAGCCCCTCTTCTTCTTTTGCATATTTTGACACAAATTTAATAAGAGCACTGCCAACTCCGTTGCGATGGTACTGTTCATCTACGAACAGAAGGGAAATGTGTTTCTTTTCCCTTAAGGATAGCATTCCAACGTATTTTCCCCCATCAATTGCAACAAACAGCTGATAATGCCCTGCTAAAAACATTTTCCGCAACATTTCATCAGTTACGAAGTTGCGAAAATTCTTTATCCCTTCCTGGGAATAGTCCGGGGCATCAAATCTGACGAAGGTCTTCCATGCCAGATTCATCGCCCCATCCCAGTCAGAATGGTAAGCGCATCTTACCATTATTTTTGAAGTATCAATCTTTTGAGACACTGTCGATCACTTTCTTAATCCATTCATACTGGTCAGCAAAAACCTGCTCTCTGCCGATTTCCTGCTGAAGTTCATGTCTCATTCCATCATATAATTTAAGTTCTACGTTCTCAAGCTGAAGCTGTTTCTTGTAGATATCGAAAAGTTTCATCGGAGCTTCGCCGTAGTCACCTACCGGATCTTCCTTTCCGGCTGTTATAAGAATCGGAAGCTTCTTTGGAATATCTTCCATCTTATCCTTGTCCTGCACTCTTTTAAGCAGCTCAGCCATAGTACCGAAGCCGTTAAGAGTAAATACAAAGTTGTCTGCCGGATCAGCAATATATTTGTCTATACTCTCCTCATTGTGTGAGAGCCAGTCAAACTTGGTCCTTGGGTTAGGTATCTTTTTGAGATAGCCCTTAAACGCCATATTGTTGATCATTGTGGAACGATACTTGGTTCCCATGATAACCTGCATGAAATTAACAAGGGATGTCAGCGAGTTGATCGTTCCGGTAGGCATAAATGCTGTACCTTGAATGATTGCCCCCTGAATACCTGTACCGTAGCGGGTAATGTACTCTCTTGCAACAAAAGAGCCGAAGCTGTGTCCCAAAATAAATACCGGAACTCCAGGATACTCTTCCTGGACGGTCTTCTTAAGTCTGTGTGCATCACGCACCAACACTGTTGCAGGGTCATCCTTGCAGAAAAAGCCGTAGGTACCGTTGCCTGTTACAGACTTTCCATGTCCCAGATGATCGTTACCCATAACCAATATACCCTTCTCAGCAAGGTAACGGGCATACTCATCATAGCGGTCTATGTATTCCTGCATTCCGTGGATAATCTGTAAAAGAGCTACAGGCTGTCCCTCAGGAATCCATTTAATCGCATGTATTGTGGATTGTCTGTCTCTTGATTTGTAAGTCAGTTCCTCTTTGCGTACCATTTGGAGTCCCTCCCCATAATATATTTATATATTTATGATACCACAACTAATTGAACGATATGTAAAAAACATATATTTACTTACTTTACTTATATGAACTTATGTCAGCAGATTTCAGCGCCTGATGGCATCGGCTTTTCAGGTGTCATCAGAGCAAGATTGCCCTCTGCATCCTCTGCGCACAAAAGCATTCCTTCTGAAAGCACTCCTGCCAGTTTTGCAGGCTTAAGGTTAACGAGAACCATTACCTTTTTGCCAACCATTTCCTCAGGTGAGTAGTATTTCCTGATTCCGGATACAATCTGCTTTACCTGGCTTCCAATCTTTACCTGTGAGCAAAGAAGCTTCTTGGACTTTTCAACCGCTTCGCACGCTATGATCTCACCGACCTGGAACTGCATCTGTCCAAACTGCTCAAAACTGATTTCTTCCTTGGCCGGAATATCTATAGGTGCCTGCTCGGAAGCATCTTCCTTCTTATCTGCTGAAGCTGCCGGAGCCGGTGCAAGTCCTGCCTTGGCGAGGTTTTCAGCAGCCTTTCTCTGTGATTCTTCGAACTCTGCCTTCTGTTTCTTTGTTATCTCAGCTGCTCTTTCAAGAATATCCTTTAAATCTTTTCTTGCAAAAAGCATCTCAGGAGCCTCTGAAAGCTTTGTATCATTAGGTAAAAGACCGAACTGTCCAAGCTGATCGAAGTCTCTTTCCGGTGCGGACAACTGCTCTTTGATCTTCTGAGCAGTCTCAGGCATGAACGGATCAAGCAGTGCAGCTCCTATTGAAATAGCCTCCGCGAGGTTGTAAAGAACTGTTGAAAGACGATCCTTCTTGCTCTCGTCTTTGCCAAGGATCCAAGGCTCAGTCTCATCAATATATTTATTGCATCTCTTGAACAGAGCAAAAATCTCTGTAAGAGCATCTGCAACTCGAAGCTCGTCCATCTTGGCTTCTACCTTGTCGTAGCAGGATGTGGCAACTGCCTTGAGTTCGTCGTCGACAGGCTCTGAAACACCCTTATCAGCTACAACGCCGCCAAGATATTTGTTGCTCATAGCAATTGTACGATTTACAAGATTGCCGAGTGTATTGGCAAGGTCGGAGTTAAAGCGCTCAACCAAAAGTTCCCATGTGATAACACCGTCATTGTCAAACGGCATCTCGTGAAGAACGAAATATCTGACAGGATCTACGCCAAAGAGACTTACAAGATCATCTGCATAAATAACATTTCCCTTTGACTTACTCATCTTCTCGCCACCCTGTAAAAGCCATGGATGACCGAAAATCTGCTCAGGCAGAGGCTCTCCCAGTGCCATCAGGAAAATAGGCCAGTAGATAGTATGGAATCTGATAATATCCTTACCGATAAGGTGAAGGTCTGCAGGCCACCATTTCTTGTACTCTTCAGAGCTGTTGCCGTCTGCGTCGTATCCGATACCTGTGATATAGTTTGAAAGAGCATCCAGCCAAACATATACAACATGCTTTTGATCGAAGTCTACCGGAATTCCCCACTTGAAGGAAGTTCTGGAAACGCACAGATCCTGAAGTCCCGGAAGAAGGAAATTGTTCATCATCTCGTTCTTCCTGGCTACCGGCTGGATAAATTCGGGATGTGTATTGATATGCTCAATAAGTCTGTCAGCATACTTGCTCATCTTGAAGAAATAAGCTTCCTCTTCAGCCGGGTGAACAGGTCCGCCACATTCAGGGCACTTACCGTCCACAAGCTGAGATTCTGTGTAGAAGGCCTCGCACTCTGTACAGTACATTCCCTTGTAAGAGCCCTTATAAATATCGCCCTGATCATAGAACCTCTTGAATATCTTCTGTACCTGTTTGACATGGTCCTCATCGGTAGTCCTGATAAATCTGTCATAGGACGTATCCATCAGGTTCCAAAGACCTTTGATTGTATCGGAAACCTGATCTACAAACTCCTTGGGGCTGCTGCAGCCCGCTTCGATGGCTCTTGTCTCAATCTTCTGGCCATGCTCATCGGAACCGGTCTGAAAATGTACATCAAATCCATCTCTTCTCTTATATCTTGCAATTGCATCTGCAAGGACAATCTCGTAGCTGTTACCTATATGAGGCTTACCTGAGGTATATGCAATTGCAGTTGTAATGTAATATTTACCCTTATTCTGCATTTTATAACCCTTTCTGCTTCCAAATTACTTTTCAAATAATCTTATATAGCAAGAAAACTGATCTTACCAGCACAAAAGCTCGTATCCTGTCTCAGTGACCAAAAGCTCAACTTCCCACTGTGCGGAAGGTTTCATATCTGCTGTGTATACGGTCCAATCATTTTCTTCGTCTATAAATATCTCATCCTTACCCATGTTAACCATAGGCTCTATCGTAAATACCATGCCCGGAACCATAAGCATTCCCGTTCCCGGCTTACTTACAAAGCTCACATAAGGCTCTTCATGGAATGCATTTCCGCAGCCATGACCACCAATCTCTTTAACAACTGTATATCCGTTTTTAAGAGCATGCTGATGTACTGCATGTCCCATATCGCCTATCGGTGTCCATGGAATAACAGCCTTTAAGCCCTCTTCAAGGCACTCCTTGGTAACATCCACCAGCCTCTTCTTTTCCGGTGACACCTCTCCTATGCAAAACATTCGGGAAGAATCAGAAAAATATCCGTCCAGTATCGTAGAGCAGTCAACATTTATAATGTCGCCCTCTTTTAAAATAATGTCCTTTGAAGGAATTCCGTGGCAAACCTCTTCATTTATTGATGTGCACACACTCTTGGGAAATCCTTCGTAATTTAAGTCCGCTGGGATTCCTCCCATTCGTGTAGTAGTGTTGTAAACAATGTCATCAATTTCCTGTGTAGACATTCCGGCATGGATCTTTTCACCGATCTCATCAAGAACTGCCATATTGATAACAGCGCTCTTCTTTATGCCTTCTATATCCTTAGCTGTCTTAAACAGCCCTCTGTCCGGCACGATAAAGCCTTCATGTTCGTAGTGTATAAGCTTATCATCAAAGGCCGCATGGCAACTCTTATATTTTTTTCCGCTTCCGCACCAGCAAGGGGCGTTTCTCTCAAGTCTCTTATACATTATTTTCCTTCTTAATATTTAGTCAAAATAACACAAATATAGTATGCCTTTTCGCTTTGCAAATGTCAAATAATTCACTGTTTTAGCGGTGTATGGCGCGGTGGGATCACAAAAGCTTATCTCCTGCGTAAACAGACAGCCTTGAGTTAACAATTTCTTTTACCGGTGTGTTTTTTCTAATAAAATTTATCAGAAGATCCGGCATTTCATCCGAGTAGCTCTTATGCACCCTGCTTTTGCCTATACATTCGTATCCGCCTGTACCCGTGGCTCTGTAATTACTGGTAACAAGCGTGTATGTTTTTCCCTCTTCAAGTTCGGTTCCATCCATCTTTTTTAAGGATATAACGCGGTCGCCCACCGGCCTTGAAAGGTCAAAAGAGTATTCGAGATTCCCGTAATAGTCATAATTATAATGCTCGATTTTTGGAGCGAGGAAGCAGTCTGCCACTTTAACCTCGCCGGTGTCCTTATTATAGTCAAAATACTCCGCACACCTTTCAAGCGCAGTTTTTATGATATCTCTTGTCACTTCTTTTACTTCAACGGTGTTGGCAAACTGGTAAATGCCAAGAACATCTCTAACAGTAATATCTTTCTTGAGTCCCAGCGGGTCGTTGGAAAGTGAAGTACATGAAAAATCAGCCCCTGTGTAATCCAACTGAACCTGATTAAAGATTGCTGCAACTTTACTTCCGTGGAGGGCTGCATCAAGCTTTTCTTCAGGCGCAATCTCTTTTTCCAGAGAGCCGATAGGCTGATCAAGCCATTTCTGAACCTTCTGTGAAAGTTCATCCATAAATGCATGCTCACGAAGGATTTTAGAGTACTTTTCATTTTGGGAGTTCGTGTCAACCAGCCTGGAAGTTATGTCAAAGCCGTTATCACCACGGCTGACATTTAACTCGCAGAACTTAGCAGCCTTGGCCGGGGGCTGTACACCATAGGTTCCTTCTATTTCCACACCCTCCACCGCAATATGCTGATGTCCGGTCAAAAGAATATTAAAGCCCAGCTCTCTTGATATCTTGCAGGCCTGATTCTCTGTGGTCTCTGACAAAAGAGCTCCTGTAGTAAGGTTCTCTTCAAAACCGCCATGATAAATAGCAATCGTGATATCACAGTTATCCTTAAGCTCTTCGTACTGCTTTTTTAATGCTTCCACAGGATCCGAAACAATGAAGTTTTCGAGGTTACTCTTCTGTTCCCAGACATTAACATATCCGGTAACAGCTGCTGTAATGCCGACTCTTGTCCCATCCGGCATGATTTTTATAACGTTCTTCTTTATGTCCAGACCCCCGGTCTTATCTTCAACGTTTGCACTGATAAGTGTAGCCTTCATCGCATTTACATAATCCGCAATGGCATCATAGCCGAAGTTAAAATCGTGATTACCAAGGGTATAGTAATCCAGCCCCATTGCCCCAAATCCTTCCGCCATTGGGTGAAAATCATATTCATCTTTGTGCTCGAGGTAATAGCTCATAAGCGGAGTTCCCTGAAGGGAATCTCCACCATCCATTACAAGAGTGTCATCATCCTTCTCAATCATTGATGCCACTCCAAAAAGTCCGATCTGTTCTTGTTTGTCCAGTGCATAGCTATAAGGATACAGATTACCGTGAGTATCTGACGTAAAGATTATCTTCATATAAAAAATCTCTCCTGTACATATGAATGATTTCCCGCATTAAAAAATGAGGAAGATATTATTATATCCTCCCCATCTAAAAACTACCAATACTTTTTTATCCCACCGTTATCTCATTATGTCCAAAAAGCCTTTGACATTGTCTGAGACACTCCCCTTAAAAATTGCAGATCCGGCAACGATTACATTAGCTCCAGCCTTTAGCACATCCTTTAGATTGTTCAAAGTTACTCCTCCGTCAACCTCAAGATCTGTCGTAAGTCCACGCTCATCCAGCATTTTCCGGACTGCCCTGATCTTGTCCATAGTTTCCGGAATAAAGCTCTGTCCGCCAAACCCCGGTTCAACGGTCATAACCAGAACCATCTCCACCTTATCCAGGTATGGCTCAAGCTCTTTTACTGAGGTTGCGGGTTTTAATGTAATTCCTGCCTTTTTGCCACATGCATGTATCTTATCGATAACAGCGCATACATCAGGAGCCGCCTCTATATGGAAGGTAATAAGGTCTGCACCCACATCGGCAAACTCTTCAATATACCTTATGGGATCTTTGATCATAAGATGAACATCAAAGCTTTTTGTCGTTGCTTTCCTGATGCTTTTAATGACAGGCATTCCATAGGAAATGGATGGCACAAAAATGCCATCCATAACGTCAATATGAATATACCCTGCTCCGGCCTTGTCAGCTTCCTCTATCTGCTGTCCAAGGATTGTAAAATCTGCAGATAAAATTGAGGGACTCAAAATATTCATTATTTCAAAAATTCCTTTACTGATGCGTAAACACCATCACCGTCCAGACCATACTTCTTTACAAGAGCTGCTGCAGAACCTGATTCACCAAATCTATCCTGCATACCGATCTTCTTAACAACTGTTGGGCATTCCTCAGAAAGGACATCACAAACTGCACTGCCAAGTCCACCGATAACTGAATGTTCCTCAACAGTAACAACCTTGCCGGTCTTCTTGGCTGTTGCAACAACAAGCTCTCTGTCGATAGGCTTGATTGTGCAGATATTTACTACCTCTGCGCTGATGCCATCAGCTGCAAGCTTCTCAGCAGCCTCAAGAGCTGCACCAACACCAATACCTGTAGCGATGATACTTACATCTGTACCCTCGCGAAGAAGTGTTCCCTTTCCAAGCTCAAACTTGTAATCAGGTCTGTCATTAACTACAGGGCAAGCTGCACGTCCGAATCTGATATAAACCGGTCCTTCATGCTCAGCTGCTGCTCTAACGCAGGCTCTTGCCTCGATATCGTCAGCAGGACACATAACAACCATTCCCGGAATTGTACGCATAAGCGCAAGGTCCTCATTACACTGATGGCTTGCTCCGTCCTCACCTACTGTGATTCCTGCATGTGTTCCGCCAATCTTAACGTTAAGATGAGGATATCCGATTGAGTTACGAACCTGCTCAAAAGCACGGCCTGTTGCAAACATAGCAAATGTACTTACAAAAGGAATCTTGCCTGTTGTAGCAAGTCCGGCTGCAATACCCATCATGTTACACTCTGCGATACCGCAGTCAATGTGACGATCAGGGAACTCTTTTTTGAACCATCCGGTTCTTGTTGCTGCTGCAAGGTCGGCATCAAGAACAACTACCTTGTCATTAACCTTTGCAAGCTCTATAAGTTCTTTACCATAGCTATCTCTTGTAGCTATCTTCTTTACTTCGCTCATTCTTTTTCCTCCTATCAGCCCAATGCTTCTCCGATCTTGTTCAGATCGTCCATAGCCTTTGCATACTCTTCATCGTTAGGTGCTACGCCATGCCATGAAACCTGGCCTTCCATGAAGGAAACGCCCTTACCCTTTATGCTGTGAGCAATGATTGCTGTAGGCTGACCCTTTGTCTCTCTTGCCTCTTTGAAAGCTGCTCTCAAAGCATCAAAGTCATGAGCATCAACATTAATTACATGGAAATTGAAAGCTTCAAACTTCTTGTCGATAGGATATGGTGAGCATACCTGATCGATTGGTCCATCAATCTGAAGACCGTTGTTATCAACGATGACTACAAGATTGTCAAGCTTACGGAAGCCTGCGAACATAGCTGCCTCCCAAACCTGGCCTTCCTCGATCTCACCGTCACCAAGAAGTGTGTAAGTTCTGTAATCTTTATTATCAAGCTTTGCAGAAAGAGCCATTCCGCAAGCAACTGAGATACCCTGTCCAAGTGATCCGCTGCTCATGTCGAGTCCCGGAAGATACTGCATACTTGGATGTCCCTGAAGTCTTGAACCAAGCTTACGAAGAGTTGTAAGCTCCTCCACAGGGAAGTATCCCTTCTGAGCCATCACAGAGTAAAGACCGGGAGCTGTGTGTCCCTTTGAAAGAACGAAACGATCGCGATCCGGATCCTTAGGATTCTCAGGATTAACGTTCATTTCTTCGAAATACAGATAAGTGAAAATATCTGCTGCTGAAAGTGATCCACCGGGGTGTCCTGCACCTGCTGCGTGAACCGCTGTAACAATGCCCTTGCGGACTTCGTTTGCAATTTTCTGCAATTCTTTGTTCGTCATAATTCCTCCATTTTCCTCATACCTTCAAAAAGCTGAATTTTAACACGTAACTAAAATGTATCATAATAGAAACTAACAGTCTATCGTATTTTTGCCTATATTTTCTTAATTGATGCTCAGGTGCGCTGGCCATAATATGCGTTAGCACCGTGTTTGCGGAAGTAGTGCTTATCCTGAAGTTCCTGTGGTGCAGGCTGAACTCTTGGATTGATGACTTCGCATCTGTATGCCATCTTTGCAACTTCTTCTGTTACAACTGCATTGTGAACTGCTTCATGAGCATCTTTTCCCCATGAAAATACGCCGTGATTCTTGCAGAGAACAGCAGGAACAGCCACCGGATCTTTTCCCATACGGTTAAACTCGTTGACGATAAGATGACCTGTATTTTCCTCGTAAGCATCCTCAATCTCATCCTTGGTAAGGCATCTTACGCAGGGAATCTCGCCATAGAAATAGTCTGCGTGAGTTGTTCCGTAGCAGGGAATGCTTCTTCCTGCCTGTGCCCAGCTTGTTGCATAGGAAGAATGTGTATGTACAACGCCGCCAACCTCTTTGAAGGCCTTATAGATCTCAACATGTGTAGGTGTGTCGGAAGAGGGATTAAGTTTTCCCTCAACCTTTTTGCCGTTTAAATCCATTACAACCATATCATCCGGAGTCATAGTCTCGTAATCAACACCACTTGGCTTTATTACAAACAATCCGCTCTCTCTGTCGATTGCGCTTACATTTCCCCAGGTAAAGGTAACAAGACCATACTTGGGCAAAAGAATATTCGCTTCATATACTTTTTTCTTAAGTTCTTCTAACATTTCCAATCTCCTTTATCAGTAGCATACCGGGTTCGAAAACACCTTGCCGGGTGATCACTTTAATGCATCTACAGCTGCTCTCTCGATTGCAAGGCCTGCATTGTAATCCTTCATAAAGTCGTCAAAGCCCTTTGCATCTTCCTTTACAGGCTCAAAGGTCTCAACCTTTCCTGACTTGAACACCTTATTGTTGAGGTAGTTCTCCAGGGTCTCGCCGTCCTCTTTCTGAAGCATGAAGCCTGCAAGGATTGCCTGTCCCCAAGGACCGCCTTCTCCTGCTGTCTCCATAAGTTTGATAGGTGTATCAAGAGCTGCTGCCATTACTCTGTCGCCAACGCCTCTTATCTTGAAGAATCCACCCTGTCCGAAGAAGAAATCAGCCTTTACATTCTCTTCCTTCATAAGGATATCATTACCAGCCTTAAGCGCTCCAAGAGCTGTGTGAAGATGTGTTCTCATGAAGTTGGCAAGGTTGAACTTGTCATCAGGTCTTCTCACAAACAGAGGTCTGCCTTCGTTGAAGCCTGTAATACTCTCACCTGAGAAGTAGTTGTATGCAAGAAGTCCGCCGCAATCTGCGTCACCTTCCATTGCCTTCTTGTAAAGAGTTCCGTAAAGCGTATCATCGTCGATATCCTGTCCGATAGCCCCTGCAAATTCTCTAAAGAGTCCAACCCACGCATTAAGGTCGGAAGTACAGTTGTTGCAGTGAACCATAGCAACTTCCTCTCCGCTGGGAGTTGTTACAAGGTCAAGCTCAGGATAAGCCTTTGAAAGGCTGTGCTCAAGAACAACCATTGAGAATACTGATGTTCCGGCAGAGATATTACCTGTTCTTACGCCAACTGAGTTAGTGGCCGTCATACCTGTTCCGGCATCTCCTTCAGGAGGGCATACCGGGATTCCACCCTTAAGTGTTCCTGTGGGATCGAGCTTCTTTGCGCCTTCTTCTGTAAGGGTTCCGGCTGATACTCCGGCAGGAAGTGACTTTGGAAGGATATCTCTGAGCTTGAATGAAAAGCCCTTTTCTGCGATGAGCTTGTCAAACTGCTCTACCATCTTCTCGTTGTAATCACATGTAGCTGAATCAATAGGGAACATACCTGATGCATCGCCGACACCAAGCACCTTCTCGCCGGTGAGCTGCCAGTGAATGTAACCTGCAAGTGTTGTAAAGAAATCAACGTTCTTTACATGCTCTTCGCCGTTAAGCATCGCCTGGTAAAGATGTGCAATGCTCCATCTCTGAGGGATGTGATATCCAAAGAGTTCTGTAAGCTCGTCAGAAGCCTTTTCTGTGATCGTATTTCTCCAGGTTCTGAAAGGAACCAGAAGCTCTCCCGCCTTATCAAAGGCCATATATCCGTGCATCATTGCTGAGAAGCCCATTGCTCCGATCTTCTCAAGCTTTACTCCATACTGCTTCTCAACATCTTTTGCCAGATTACCGTAGCAATCCTGAAGACCGGTCCAGATATCATCAAGAGTGTATGTCCAAATACCGTTATCCAGCCTGTTCTCCCATCCGTGTGAGCCTGATGCCAGCGGATTGTACTCATAGTCTGTCAAAACAGCCTTGATTCTTGTGGAACCAAATTCGATTCCCAAAAGTGTCTTTCCTTCTGTTATCAAAGTTTTTACATCGCCCATAGTCTTTCTCCATTCCTCCAAAATACGTATTTATGTTGCCATGTTGCTATATATTCCGGGGCATAACCCCGTTCAGCAGCCACTGTATTTCTTATGGCCGCATGTCTGCATTAATGATTTATGATCTGACGCTTATTGAAGCTCTGACCACCACGCTCTCTGAAAATTCATAGGTGGCATTATAGTTTGAATTGACGCCGTGTATCAGCCTTATCATATTCTGTGCGGCTTTCTGGCCAAGCTTGCTCTTGGGATGCGGAATCGAAGCAATCGTCACTCCGTCCACTCCTATCTTGGCAAGGTCCGAATCATCCATTCCCACCACGGACATCTCCTCGGGGAGCTTCATTCCGCTGGCCCGCAGCATCTGCATCAGCATCCCTGCCACCTGGTCATTGTAGCAAAAGACTGCCGTACATCCTTTAAGTCTGTCTTTTACCCGCGAAAGCGCTTTGAATCCATCCTTGATATCGATGGTGTCAATCCAGTTCACATGATCATAGGTAAAAGAAAGCCCGTGTTCGGTCATAGCCCGAAGATACCCTCTGTATCTCTCTCTTCCCTGACCGTCATCCAGCTTAAGCACGCACCCTATAACCTTGTGTCCCGCATCTATAAGCGCCTTAACTGCCTGATATGCGCACTCCTCATCATTTATCGAAACATGCGGAAGATTAAGTTCCGGGTAAAAGCTGTTGATAAAAAGAACCTTTATTCCCTTCTCCGTCAGTTCCCTGTACAAGTGCATGTTGGGATTGGGAAGAGCGCTCTTGACAGGTTCCATGATGACTCCTGCCACGTCACTTCTCCTTGAGATATCTTCCAGAATCTGGCGCTCCTTGTCCACTGTGTTATTGGTAAATGACAGCTGCATCGAATACCCCTTTTCACTTAAGGTATTCTCTATTCCTCTGATCGTGCTGGGGAAAATATAATCATCCACATAGGTTGTAACCACCGCCACCACTGATCTTCCGCTGTCATCAGCCTTCTGGTCCGCCACATAGGTACCGCTTCCACGCCTGCTCTCCAAAAGCCCTTCCTCTGCAAGCATCAAAATCGCGTGCCTTACAGTCTGCCTGCTAAGGCCAAACTTTGCACACAGCTCATTCTCAGAAGGAATCCTGCTGCCGGGTTTAAGCGTTCCGTTGTCTATATTTTTGCTGATCCAATCAATTACTTTTTGATATTTAGCCATAAAGTTGTATACTTTCCGATAAGTTGTATCATTGTTTTCTCTTTCGTTACAGGCACGCTAATATCATAATATCTAAAGCTGAATGCCGCAATGACTAATATATACAATTTTACCAAGTTGTATATGTACAAATATATCAATAGTCTCCCGGAATAAGAAAAAAACAGTGCGCCACTTGAAAACAAGTAACACACTGTCGTTATGTCTATAGTCCCGCTCATCTGTTTTAATTTTCTTTAGCTGTGATGCCTTCACTCCTTGAATAGAAAAAGAGATACTGCTGCATCACACCATTGTATGGCGCATATTTTTCGAACAAAAATCCCTTTGGATATCTCTGCTCCAAAACTCTGTTGATCCACACATCCTTTGGGAACGCGTTTAGCCTGTGATAGCCAAAGAGTATCTCGCAATTGGCCACTTTAACTCCGACGCCATAGAGCTCCAGGAGCTTGTCCATAAGTTCCGGGTCTGCCAATTTTTTAAAGCTTTCAAGGTCGCATACGCCGCTTGCCACATCCAGCGCCGCGCGATGCACATATTTATCCCTGTAGCCCAGGCTGCAGGCAGAGAGCTCATCCATTGATACCTGTGCCAGCTTCTCAGGCCCCGGAAAAGAGTATATGGCATTACCCTCAGGGTCTGTCGCTATCTTGTTTCCGGAAAGAGCGCAGATCTTTTCTATGGAAGCCTTGATTGCAGGAATATTTTTTCTTTGGGAAATGATAAAAGAAATAAGCATCTCCCAGGGATCCTGCTGCAAAATCCTGATGCCTTTGCCGTACTCCGATGCATTATAGAGGTACTCGTCCTCTTGCTTATCAATAAGTCCTCTTATATTTCTGTAATCTGTGTTTAAGTCGAAGTATTCCTTCCAGAATTCCTCATACTCTTTTTCCGAACAGCTAAGCTCATACCACTGGCCGTTATCAGAAGTTTCTCCCGGTTCGTCATTCAACTGTTTTATGAAAACAAATTTATCGCCCGCTACAACGCTGTAGCCGTCATAGCACTTATTAAATCTGAAGCACTGTCCGCTGTCTGCAATCTTCCCCAGATCAAAATCATCTTTTATCTGAATTCTCATTATCTTTTTCCACCAAATATCTGTCTTACTTTATAACTTAATGATCATCTGCCTACCATCGGCCCTTCTTGTCCTCATCAGTCATGGCATCAATATAGCCTCTGTCCCATAACATGATGTTGAGTTTCCCGGCCAGTTCCACAGCAGGCTGCGTAAAATACTGGTTGGTCATGACAACTCCAACCATTCTGTCATAGTAATCTCTGCCTGCATAAACCTCCTGCACAGCTTTTACACCAATGGGTTTGTCATAACATTTACACTGTACAGCATAGGTCACACCGTCTTTCTCCGCAAGGATGTCCGCGCCGAAGTCTCCGCTTCCTTTTGTCACTTCTACTTCAATGAATCCATGTGCTTTTAAAATATCTGCGCAGTAATACTCGAAGTCATGACCCTCCATTTCATCCATGGGGAGCGGACGGTTTCGTATTTTCTTTACCACAAAAACAATGAGCAAAGCCAGTAATACTATAAACGCACCAATGATCAAAAATAAAATCCTGTCATCAATATGCATAGTTACCTGATTTCCCATCCCATCTCGGCCACTTCCTGATTTATCATCTCTACATTCCTGTCCCAGGATTCCCACCTGTCGTCTCCGCGGCGATCCGGGATGTCATAATTCGCCTTGATAGAGTCAGCGATGTATTTTGTAAATTTACAGCTGCCGTAATAATTGAGATGAGACTCGTCATTAAAGTCCTCTTCAAAATTAATCCCCATAGTATCGTAGCTGTAATTGGTACTGTCAAATTTAATTCCGTAAGAATTTGCTATGTCATGAACCTGATTGTATACCAGCTCATCCTGGAAGGTCGTGATATATGGTGTTACCGTAAGGAAAAGATCAATATTATGGTCCTTACAGTACTCAATGATGTTCTCAAGATATTTACGGGATTTACTGGTAAGACCTCCCTGGTCAGTATCCCCAAGTGTAGGTTCGGACTGTGGCACGGTGTGGAAATAAGGTGTGTACCCCTTGAATGCAGCCCTATCGCTCTGACTTTCAAATAAATAATCCCAGTCCTCACTCTCAAGTTCCGCATACCTCATATGATATGTAACCAATGACGGGAAATAGTCAAAATACTTTGACGGCTCGCAGCTGGCTCTCAGAAGGTTTATCTTGTTCATGGAAAACCTGAATCCATTAAGGTTCTCACTAAGCCAGTAATATTGATAATCATCTTTGAATCTTGCAGGTCCGTATAAATCCAGAACCACAAGCCTTGGCTGCTGATACTTACAGATTTCC
The DNA here is from genome assembly GCA_015056585.1 of Butyrivibrio sp. Taxonomy (GTDB): domain Bacteria; phylum Bacillota; class Clostridia; order Lachnospirales; family Lachnospiraceae; genus Butyrivibrio. The sequence goes on from SVFZ01000032.1 coordinate 16,202, forward strand.
TGAAGATAGTGATATGTAATCCAAAGAGGCTGCTCGGCAGCGCTGTAATCATAGGCAGCAATCCCGTAGTCCCTCCAGAGCAGCGCAGTATTCACATCGCAGTGAATGTGGCTGGAACCAAGAAAAACTACATCCACGGTGTCTCTTGGCTGGGCATACATATCTCTTGCCTGACAAATGCCATGCGCCGTCTTAAAGCTAAGAACCCTGTCCATCGCATAATACGAAACAAAAAGGGCAACCAGTAATATTATGAATTTTGTATATTTTATCGCTTTAGTCCACATATATCCTAAAACTCCATGTAAATTGGTTTAACCCCAAGGTCCGGTCCATAAATTCCATAGATCAGAACAATCATGATCAGAAAATAAAAGCACAAATATCTGCGTCCCTGAGGAAGATCCGCGATAACATCCGGGATATGACGTCCCTTTTTATAAGCAATGACATCAAGAATGATCATTACCACAATCAGGCAAATTACAATCCTGGGCTCCGGATCCACAAAGCCGATGAGCTCCATTTGTGCCGAAAAATCTTTTAACTGAAGACCGTTTGTGAGTATAGCCTTTATGTATCCCATAGCTGACGAAAACGAACTGGCTTTAAAGAATATCCAGGCAAAAGAGGCTTCGGCAAATGCAAGAATATGAGCTAATATGCCGCTTCTGAGCACAGTCCATTTTTTCTCTCTTGCAATAGTATCAAACGCAGAAAAAAGCCCATGAAGAAGTCCCCATACTATGAAATTCTTTCCTGCTCCATGCCACATTCCGCAAATGATAAATACAATCAGAGTATTTATTATTTTTCTGGGAAGTCCCTTCCTGTTACCCCCAAGAGGGATGTAAATATAATCCGTAAACCATCTGCTAAGGGACATGTGCCATCTGCGCCAGAACTCCGTGATATTGGCGCTCATATAGGGCTGTTTGAAGTTCTCGGAAAGATTAACTCCAAAAAGCCTGGCAATTCCTATAGCCACATAGGAGTATCCTGCAAAGTCACAATATATCTGTATTGTATAGAGAAGGGATCCCATCAGAAGCAGAATGCTGCCATAACTTAGATAATTCTCAAAAAGCTGATTCACATACGTGACAAGCCTGTCAGCAATAACCAGCTTCATAAAGCATCCAACCAACGCATAGTAGAGTGCCCTCTTCCATCTGTCCGGCTCTTTAAATCTGGTGCGTCGTATGGACACTATCTGCAATTTAAAATCCCCATATCTTTCAATCGGGCCACTTACAAATTTCGGAAAAAAACTTAGATATAAAAGAATATTTACCGGATTTTTTACCCCGGCGGTAGTTCCTCTTTTTACATCGATGACATAACTGATTGCCTGAAAAATGTAGAAGGAAAAACCAATGGGCATGATCAGATACTTAAAGACCCCCTCACTTTCCAGATAGCCCGGATAGTAAACGGGAAGATATTTAAGTACAAGAAGACCTGCTGCAAAAAAGGTGACGCTGATATAACACAGGCTCGCTGCAACGCGGGGCATCCTTTTCTTTTTGTAATAATAAACTGCTGCTCCCGCTGCCCAGCACAAAAAGCTTGTGGCAAGTACATAAAACCCTGCAAGCCTGTTGAGCTGAAAAATATAGATAATGCCGGCAAGAGCAAGCAGATACTTTCTGCTCCTCTTACCAACAATATAAAACAATACACATACTATCAGTGCAAAAACAAGTGAAGATATGGTTAAAGTCATTACTCCCTAATTCCCCCAAAATTCAGGCATTTGCCTAATCCGATCAGAGTTTTAAATCACTGTCCTTGACCCATCCGATCTTTTTAAGCCCTGCATTTATTATAAGCGAAAATACTGCCGGAAGCACAAAAGAAATAAGTACAAGCCCAAGCCAGTCAAAACCTGTAATTCCTGCTTTAGTTCCATTTGCGATATCATTAACCCATCCGGTGTAAACACCTATCTGTCCCACAAGGCCGCAAGTACCCATTCCCGAAGATACAGGCGCACCATTCATCTGAAGCTTGAAGACGCAGGTAGCAATTGGTCCTGTAATAGCTGACGCAAGAGTCGGTGCGATCCAGATCTTAGGATTTCTTACAATGTTGCCCATCTGGAGCATAGAAGTTCCGATTCCCTGTGAAACCAGACCGCCCCATTTATTTGCCTTGAAAGAGATCGCAGCAAAACCTATCATCTGAGCGCAGCATCCGGCAACAGCTGCGCCACCTGCAAGACCTGTGAGCCCAAGCGCTGCGCAGATAGCTGCTGAAGAAATAGGAAGTGTAAGAGCCATACCAACAATAACAGAAACAAGAATTCCCATAAGGAATGGCTGAAGATCAGTAGCCCACATTATAAGGTTTCCGAGCCACATAGCTGCCCTTCCTAAAGGAGGTGCAATAAGCCAGGAAAAGAAAACACCTACTGCGATAGTTACCAGAGGAGTTACTAAAATATCAACTTTTGTTTCCTTGGAAACTGCTTTACCGAACTCGGCTGCAAGGATAGCCACAAAGAGAACTGCCAAAGGACCTCCTGCTCCGCCAAGAGCATTTGCAGCAAATCCCACAGTGATCATAGAAAAAAGAACAAGCGGAGGACATTTAAGCGCATAGCCGATAGCTACTGCCATAGCCGGTCCGCTCATTGCTGTAGCAAGTCCGCCAACCGTATACTCTGTCCCGGCGATTGTTGCGACAGTCTGCATAAGAAACGGAATCTTAAACTGCGTTCCAATTGTGTTAATGATGGTACCGATCAGCAAAGAGCAAAACAAACCCTGTGCCATGGCGCCAAGTGCGTCAATACCATAACGCTTTAAGGAAATCTCAATGTTTTTCCTTTTCAAAAACTCTTTCATACACTTTCTCCCACTTTCTCTCGGCCATATATTTTTA
>SVFZ01000128.1 GCA_015056585.1 Butyrivibrio sp.
ACTGTTCACTCGCATACTGCTCGCTCCAGTAACCACTTCGCGCATTCATTCCAAATCGACTTCGTCGATGGAATGCGCTCACTCCTGCATCAGGTTCTCACGAAATGCGCAGCTTAGTGCGCATTTCTGTCTGAACAGTAATCATACCGCTTCATTTTACTAGAGTTTTCGGGCAAATACAAGTAACAAGGTACTGTTTTCATGGTATGATATTGGGATAGGACTAATATTATTCTAATTTGAGGATTGTTATGAATGATAAGGTAAAAAAAGATCTGGTCATCCTGATAGCTCTGATTGTTGTTTGTGCAATTTGCGCCAGATACTTTGCAAAAGGTGAAACCCTTGAAGAATACGCAAAAGCAGGCATAACTGACAACAGTGTCACAGAAGCTGCAGGTATGGAAAACTCTGATAGTGTATCTGAAGCCATTGATGAATTGAAAAGGAATGATCAAAAGGATATGGTCGAAAATGATAGTAGTGTCACATCAACTGATAAGGATACCGAGAATAATTCTGATTTAACTGAACAAGCGGCAGAAAAAACCTCAAATGCTGTAACTGACGCCAATGTCAATGAAGCTAATGATATCTCTCAGAATAGTCCACCCTATTCAGATGAATTTGATATCTCTGATAATTTCTATTACGAGCCCCTTTCAGATGATGTGATTTCAAGAATTACCGGGATTTCATATGTTGATAATCCGAATATCTCTTTGGACGACCTCAGATATCTCTCGCTTTTGTATGTTGACTTTAACGGAGACACCAAGCATGGCGAAATGATCTGCAATAAATCCATAGCTCAGGATCTCCTGGAAATATTTTATGAGCTATATAATAACGATTATCGGTTGGAAAGTGTCAAACTAATTGATGAATTCGACGGCGACGACACAAAGTCCATGCTTGCCAACAACACCTCCTGCTTTAACTACAGAGTTGTTGAAGGGTCCAAAAAGCTTTCCAATCACGCCTATGGCCTTGCTGTTGATATAAATCCATTCTATAACCCATATATCACTTACAAAGATGGTGTAACCAAAATATCGCCTGCCGGTAGTGAAGCTTATGCAGACAGGACATTGGATTTTCCATATAAAATTGACGAGAATGATCTTGCATACAAGCTATTTACTCAGCACGGCTTCAAATGGGGCGGCAACTGGAACAGCGTAAAGGATTATCAACACTTTGAGCGTTCAAATTGAGCCATGCGCTTTCAAAAGTAAACATTTGCGTTGGGAGCTTGCTCACATAAGCTAATGTTTACTTTTGGAAGGATACGGCGAATGCCGTACAACGAGGAATTTTGCATAGCAAAATTTCGAGTGGAGCGCATGGCGCAGCACATGAGTGGAGTGCATGGCTCAGTGCTCGTGTAAAGCGCTTGGCCGGTTTAATGCAAATAAAAAAGGATACGACGTTTGTCGTATCCCTTTTATTTGCATTAAACCAGCTCAAGAACAACCATCATAGCTGCATCGCCTTTTCTCTGGCCGATCTTGATCATACGAGTGTAACCACCCTTACGATCTGCATACTTAGGACCGTACTCATCAAAAAGCTTTGCTACAAGGTCAACTTCCTTAGTGTTCTTCTTTCTTCCTGCCTTCTCAGTAGGAACCTCAGTTACAGGATAAAGAGTCTTAAGAAGCTGTCTTCTTGCATGCATACGTGAAGGCTTATCTTTCTTGATTTCCTTCTTAACAGTTGTGAACTTTGTAACCTTCTTGCCGTCAACAACTTCCTTTACTCTCTTGCCATCTTTGTCCTTCTCAGGAACCTTAGCTTCAACAGTAACTGTCTCGAAGTTGTCCTTTTCCTTAGCTGCAAGAGTGATCATAGGCTCTACGATCTTCTTGATTTCCTTTGCTCTTGCCTCTGTAGTAACGATCTTTCCATTGTAAAGAAGTGCTGTTACCTGGTTACGAAGAAGTGCTCTTCTTGGTTTTGTAGCTTTTCCAAGCTTTCTGTACATTGCCATTTTAATAATTCCTTTCTCATTTGCAAGGTTCCCCTTGCCATTTAGGTGCATATTGCGATGCTCATCGGTCTTATTCGCGCAATGCTGTTAATTGCTCCTATGAGAATCCGCTTCGGTACACATCGGATTTACCCTAAGCGAATATCAAAACATTATCTCATCCTATAATCAGCATATGATTACAGAAGATAACCTGTCTTACTGCTCGCTATCCTGTCTGAGTGAAAGTCCGAGCTCATCAAGCTTAGCAAGAACTTCCTCCAGTGACTTACGTCCAAGATTACGAACCTTCATCATATCATCAGAAGTCTTGTTTGCAAGCTCCTGAACGGTATTGATACCAGCTCTCTTAAGGCAGTTGAATGAACGAACTGAAAGCTCAAGTTCATCAATTGACATCTCGAGAACCTTGCCCTTCTCATCATCTTCCTTCTCAACCATAACTTCTGCAGTCTTGGCGTTCTCTGAAAGATCGATGAAGAGGCTAAGATGCTCACTAAGTACCTTTGCTGCAAGGCTTACAGCCTCATCAGGAGCAAGAGTGCCATCTGTGTGAACATCAAGTGTTAATTTATCAAAGTCAGTAACCTGACCTACACGAGTATTCTCTACTGTTACATTTACTCTCTCTACAGGTGTGTAGATTGAATCGATAGCGATTACTCCAATTGGAAGATCGCCGGATTTGTTCTTATCAGAGCTTACGTAACCTCTTCCCTTTGTGATAGTAAGCTCCATGTAAAGCTTAGCATCCTTACCGGAAAGTGTAGCGATAACCTGATCAGGATTCATGATCTCTATGTCCTGGTCTACCTGAATATCGGAAGCCTTTACAACGCCCTCGCCATTGTACTCAATATATGCAGTCTTTGGCTCGTTTGTATCAGAAGAATTCTTGATAGAAAGGTTCTTGATATTCATGATGATCTCAGTTACATCTTCCTTTACTCCGGGAATAGAACTGAACTCATGCAGTACGCCTTCGATTTTGACCTGACTTACTGCTGCACCAGGTAAAGAAGAGAGCATAATCCTACGAAGGGAATTGCCCAGTGTAATACCGTAACCTCTCTCAAGAGGCTCAACTACGAATTTACCATACTTCTTATCATCTGAGATTTCAGCAACTTCAATATTTGGTCTTTCAAAATCAAACACTGATCTACCCTCCTTATGGTTTGGTTAACAAGATTAATTATATCATTCGTATTACTTAGAATACAACTCGACGATAAGCATTTCGTCAACTGGTACATCAATTACTTCTCTTGAAGGAAGTTCCTTAACTGTACCCTGAAGATTGTCCTTGTTAACATCAATCCACTCAGGAACGAGTCTTCCAGCTGTGATCTCTGTGATATCCTTAAATCTCTGGATATTTTTTGCAGCTTCCTTAACTTCAATAACGTCTCCAGCCTTTACAAGGTATGAAGGGATATTGATCTTCTTGCCATTAACCAGGATGAACTTATGAAGAACAACCTGTCTGGCTTCTCTTCTTGTTCTTGCAAAACCCATTCTGAAAACTACGTTGTCAAGTCTTGACTCAAGAATAGTCATAAGGTTTGAACCTGTCTGACCCTTCATTCTGTCTGCTCTGTCATAGTAGTTTCTGAAAGGCTTCTCAAGTACGCCATAGATGAACTTTGCCTTCTGCTTCTCACGGAGCTGAAGTCCATACTCGCTCATCTTCTTACCAGCTCTAGCTGATGTTCTCTTAGACTTCTTGTCATATCCAAGGAATGTTGGATCAAGATCAAGTGATCTGCATCTCTTTAATACGGGAACTCTGTTTACTGCCATTTGTTGGCTCCTTTCTTTTTCTCAGTCGGATTTCATCCGCTGATGTTGTTTACAGTGTTTTGCACCTTCGTCCAACGAGTTAATGTCATTTTATATATCTGCACATGTAACACGCTGCTGCGCGATAAAATGAATTCATAAATTATGCTATACAAGCATACAAATCCATGAACTATCGTTCCAATTATCGCTCAGACTCTACGACGCTTAGGTGGGCGGCATCCATTATGTGGAACAGGTGTTACGTCTGTGATAGATGTAACTGTAAGACCGCTTGCAGCAAGAGCTCTGATAGCAGCTTCTCTTCCTGATCCAGGTCCCTTAACGAATACATCAACAGTCTTAAGGCCATGTACAAGTGCAGCCTTAGTTGC
>SVFZ01000033.1 GCA_015056585.1 Butyrivibrio sp.
AATGGGGAAAAAGCTTTTAAAAATCCTCATCTGCGTCCTACAGCTGTAGATAATATCGAAGAGCCCTGGCCGGGACTTGTATCCGGCGGACCAAACATAGGACTTCAGGATGAGAGGGCAAGAGAACTTCCCAAGGACCTGCCACCTATGAAGTGCTACCTTGATGATGTTGCATGCTATTCATTAAATGAGATCACAATATACTGGAATTCTCCTCTTGTATTTGTTTTGGGAGCTCTTTTGGCTAAGTGATTATCAAATAATATATTCTTGAGCATAATGTTCAAGAATGTCATATGTACCTGGGGGTAAAATGAAATCACAAGCAGAAGTAAAAATTATAGGAGAACAATATTGCGGAAGTTACACCTGCGGGCTGACCATGCTCGGAAGTGGCTCTATGGAAGGCTTTGAAGCTGTAACGGAAAGTGGTGATGTGACAGTTTTAAAACGTCCTGATGGCCTGGAACTTAATATCGAGAACAAAAAGAGCACGCTTTCAGACGCCACAGAGGTAACTACAACTGTACAGAATGGTGGCAAGGAGCCTCTTTCCATGGAGATGCTTACTTCAGTGCTTTTGCAAGACATAAAAGCCGACAGGATCCATAGACTGTTATCTTTCTGGAGTGCAGAAGGCAAGCACAAAGTAGATACGATAAAAGATCTTGATCTGGAGCATTCCTGGAGCGGTCATGGCGTAAGAGTACTGAAATTTGGGAATCTGGGATCTATGCCCGTCAGAGCTTATTTTCCCTTTGTGGCGGTAGAAGATTCGGAAACAGGGACATTTACTGCAGTTATGCTCTATGCCCCCAGCTCCTGGCAGATTGAGGTGCTGGTAAGAGGCGATGATACTGTGAGCATTTCAGGCGGAATAGCGGACAGAGACTTTGGCCATTGGACCAAGAAGCTAATGCCCGGCGAAAGCTACGTGGCACCAAAGGCGTTATTTGCCACAGGAAATACTCTGGAGGATGTCTGTGACAAACTCGTAAAAGCTCAGAACCCTGATATAAGCCCTGCTGACAATCATATGGGCATTGTCTTTAACGAGTATTGCACAACCTGGGGAAATCCCACTATAGATAATCTGAAGAAACTTGCTGATAAGATCGCTGGTAAAGGCATCCAGTATCTTGTTATGGATTCAGGCTGGTACGGAAAGTGCGGAGAAGAGGGCTACTGGTGGGACTATCGCGGTGACTGGAGAATCAATAAAAATCGCTTTCCAAATGGGCTTAAAGAGCTTACAGACTATATCAGAGATAAGGGAATGATTCCCGGAATCTGGTTTGAGTTTGAGAACACTTCCCAAAAAGCACCATCTTTTTATGAAGAGGATCATCTGGTAAAGAAAGATGGAGTTCCGCTGACTGTGGGAAATGTGCATTTCCTTGATATGGAAGATCAGTGGGTAAAAGATAACCTTAAAGAAAATGTTATAAATACCCTTAAAGACAATAATTTTGGATATATTAAGGTGGATTATAACGAAACCATGGGCGTGGGCTGTGACGGTCCTGAGGGAATGGGTGAAAACCTAAGGCAAAAAGTACTTGCAACCCAGTCTTTCTTTAAAGAAATGAAAAGAGAGATTCCCGATCTTGTTATTGAAAACTGCTCAAGCGGCGGACATCGTCTGGAGCCTTCATTTATGGAACTTGCTTCAATGGCAAGCTTTTCGGATGCACACGAATGCCTGTCTTTGCCTATTATTGCAGCAAATGTGCAAAGGGTGATAAAACCTTCACAGAGCCAGATATGGGCTGTTATGCGTGCAAAAGACAGAGATGAAAGGTTGTGGTACTCAATCTGCGCCACATTCCTTGGCAGAATGGGACTTTCAGGAGACGTCTACGATTTAAGTGACCACCAGTGGGACATTCTCGACAAGGGAATGGATTTTTACCGTAAGGTCTCAGATATCATAAGAGATGGCAAAACAACAGTGATTTCCTGCAGCGCCGACAGCTACAATGAGCCGGCCGGTTCCCAGCTTGTCATAAGAGAACTTGGGAATAAGGCTTTAATTGTGTATCACAGATTTGAAAAGTCCAATGATCTTGAAAAATATACTGCTGAGCAGGGAATCGACCTTAATAGCTACACTGTTTTGGAAAAATACGGTGAAGCAAAGACTGACTTTTCAGCGGAGGCTTTGCTGGTTGAGAGAAAGTGATAGATGTTTATAGGAAGGCACATATATGTAACACGGCAAATGCCTGAGAGTATCATACTATAAAGAACAAGAAGCCCTCGATGATCTAACATCGGGGGCTTTGTTATGGATGTCAAACAAAAAACCGCCAAACCAAGTGGCTTAGCGGTTTTATACTAGCAGGGGAAGCAGGATTCGAACCCGCATGAGCGGTTTTGGAGACCGGCATACTAGCCATTGTATGATTCCCCTGTGTTTCATCAGTGTCATCGGCACCAACGAAAGCTAGTATAGCATGTTGAAATTAAATTGTAAAGATGATTTTTAAATATAATCAATCGAAAATTAATCCCAATTAATCTGCGTTGAAAAGAATTGTCTTTATATAGTAGTTATGTCAGCGAAATCCAGTATCTCTGCACTACTTCACCATCATCAGTGACAATCTCATTTTCCAGTACCCCGCCATTGTTCATTATGGACTTGGCTGAGCCGATATTATTTTTGTCACAGCAGATGAGTACCTTGTCTATTCCGAGTTTTTTGCACTCACAAAGAGCCAGGCCTATCATCTTTGTGGCGTAGCCTTTACGTCTTTCTGAGGGCCTGATGCCATCTCCTATATGTCCGCCGCTTTTAAGAAGGCCTTCGTTTAAATAGTGACGGATATTAACTGCACCAAGAAGCCTGTTCTTCTCATCATCCAGCAGAAAAAAGGTTGAATCGGGAACCAAACCATCTCTCGGTTTTACAAGCTCCAGATTATCCAAATAGTTATCAAAGTCGTGATAATCATTTTTAAAAATTGCATAAGGAGAGCGGTTTGTATTGTTCTTTTCCTGATCTTCTTTCCACTCATCAATCATCTCCCCAAGCTGTTTCTCATAGTCCTTGGTTAATTTAATCAATTTCAGACTCATACGATTTCTCCTCTTTAAAATACTAAAAGATTTATTGTATCTCACCAAATGCTGCAGAGTTCACCACGGCGGATATATCCAATTTTTTCGTAGCAGGCATTTGATGCAATGTAGTCTGCATCTGTATAGAGCATCGGAAGATATCCTTCCTTTCTTGCAAGTTCGGTTACTGTATATACCAGATTCTCGGCGTAATGCTTTCTCCTGAACTCCGGCTTCGTATATACAAGGCTGATACTGGCCATGTCGCCGTTTGGAACGTATTTACAGCAGGCTGTGGTTTTACCTTCATCCTGCCAAAAGAATGTCTTTTGACTATCTATGGATCTCTTGGCATCCTGTTCATATGCTGCTCTGTCTCTTATATCTATTCCTACTGCATTGTGGAAACTGTCTATCATATCTACAAGCTCTTCGAAGTCATCCCGGGTGCATTTGTGTAGTCCTCCGGGTGCCTTAAACTGTGGCTTTATAGACTTGGGACAATCATAAGCATACATATTTTCCTGGATTGAAAGCTTTTTCCCTTCATTTCCGGCACGATTTATGAAGTACTTTGCAAGTTTGTACTTGACATTGTAATGGTGTTTCCCGTCAAGAAGACCGTTTTGGACAATTGCATCATAGGCTGTTGCCATATCTTTATCTGAAGCATCATCCGGAGTCCAGATCCATACAGGGAATGGCTCTGCAGAGAAACAGATTATAATTTTCTCGTGATCAGATAAAATCAACTTGCATTGGCCTCCAAGGATTCGACGAAGGACAAAAAATGTATATCTGTCCCGGTCTAAAAGCTTAAAGTCCCTTTCATCAACAAACCTATCCATAGCGATCCTCCTTATAAAAAAACCTCATCAAATTATTATTTGATGAGGCATCAGTTAACTATTTGTATAATGCTAAATATGAATAAACCTAAGCATTTACCTTGTCCTCATCATATGCTACAACAATAAAACCATGAGTGTTAAACTGCTGCATGGATTTATAGGCTGGCATTAAATTGACGAGATTAAGTTTTTTCATATCTTTAGCCGCTTTCTGAAAATATTTAGTTGCTAGTATAGCTGTCAGACAACTCTGTGTCAACAGGTAAATTTAATTAATTATGGTGGCTATTAGATTGTCAAAGCTTTATGAAGCTATATGAAGATTATGAAGCTTTATAAAGTTTACGGCTGATCATGGGATGAGTTTCCAATATACGCGTAAAACGAAGTAATGGCGATATATTGGAAAAGAACGGAAAACGTTTTCTTTTGCCCAAGGATATGTTATACTCTAACTGTTTTATGGGATTATTGAGATAGAAGGGAAGAACATATGAAAAATAGAATTTTAGCAGCATTGCTTGTATCGGCTTTTCTTTTGACAGCCTGTAAGGGTAGCGCAGAGAAAGAAATCTCAACAAATGCTGATGGCGCGGACAATACAGCAAATGCAGATAATACAGAGACAACTGCAGATGCCGGTAGTGCGGAAAAATCTGACAGCACAACAGAAAACGGCAGCAACGAGGCAGCAGTCACAGAGCAGCTTCCGCCTCTCAACATTATCGACGACAAGTTCAGAACAACCTACGAGATATTTGTCTATTCATTTGCTGACAGTAACGGCGACGGAATCGGCGACCTGAACGGAGTGACTGACAAGCTTGACTACATAAATGACGGCGATGATTCCACGGATACTGACCTGGGATGCAATCAGATATGGCTTATGCCGGTCATGCCATCCCCAACATATCACAAGTACGATGTTACGGATTACATGGATATTGATCCGCAGTATGGAACGCTGGATGACTTTGACAATCTGGTAAAGGCATGCCATGACAGAGGGATCAACGTGATAATCGATCTGGTTCTCAACCATTCATCCAGCGAGCATCCCTGGTTTAAGGAGGCAAAAGAGTACCTGAAGGCTCACAGTGAGCTGGAAAATATTTACACAGAAAATGGAGATCCTATAGCAGAGCTTCAAAGCGAGTGTCCATACCTTTACTACTACAATTTTTCCAGAAATCAGCAGACCGGATACGAGAAGGTAAACGGAACAGAGTGGTATTATGAAGCCCGCTTCTGGTCAGGAATGCCGGATCTTAACCTGGATAACGAGGAAGTTTTTAATGAAATCAAAGGGATCACGCAGTTTTGGACTGACAGAGGCGTAGACGGCTTTAGACTTGATGCTGTTGCTTATTATTACACCGATGACAATGAAAAAAATATAGAATTCATGACGCGCTTTAACGACATGGTAAAAAGTCAGAACAAAAATGCCTACATTGTAGGTGAAGCCTGGACTGCCCAGTCTACCTATGCAGACTACTATACAAGCGGAATTGACAGCTTTTTTGACTTTGATTTTTCCGGAAGTGAGGGCATGATAGCTACAGTAGCCCGCGGAAAAAAGGCACCGATTCTTTTCGCAAAGGCTATGGCAGCAGAAGAGACACTGTTTGAGTCCAAAAATCCTGATTATGTAAATGCTCCTTTTTATACCAATCATGATATGGCAAGGAGCGCCGGCTACTTTGTTGGCAGAGGGTCAGAGAACATGGTAAAGATGGCCGGTGCGCTGAACCTCCTTATGGGTGGAAACGCTTTTGTATACTATGGTGAAGAGCTGGGCATGAAGGGCTCGGGAAAAGATGAGAACAAGAGGGCTCCAATGCAGTGGACAAGCGAAAACTCAGGCAGCGCGGATACTGCTATCATGTGTGACGGCCCTAAAGACATGGAGAAATTCGAAATGCCTTATCCGCCGCTTGATGAGCAGGCTTTAGACCCCAATTCCATATATAACTACTACAAAAAGGCAATTCGTCTGCGTAATACATTCCCTGTAATTGCAAGGGGAAAGACACAGCCTGTGGAAGTACTCTCAGATGAGACTTCCGGAGTCGGAGCATTCCTTAGATACGGTAGTACAGGGCTTTCATCAGCTACCAATGACTACATCGTCTTTGATGAAAATGGCGACAATATCGGGATGGATGGAGTTGTAAAACCGGCTCTTGGCGCAAAAGACCCAGTATATGATGAAGCAGCGCTTTTGATTGTTATAAACAATGGAAAAGAAGAAAGAACTGTAGATCTCTCAAAGTGGAGCGGAACCGGAAATAGCCCTGAGCTTGCCTACGAACTTAATGTGGATAATGAGTCCGCAAGCCTTGATGGCACAAGCCTGACAATTCCGTCCTATGGAATTGTGGTTATAAAATGATAAGGTTCATACAGAAATGAGTATATTTAAGTGGCAATAAATTATGGAACTTACCTAAAAAACGATGCAACATAATTGATAATGCATTCTTCAACATCATGTTAAGGAATGTAAACTTATTAACATATCTTTGGAGCAGTTTTATGAAAATGGTATACGACAACTATATTTTTGACCTCTACGGCACTCTGATCGACATCCATACCGACGAGGAAAGGAAAGGTCTCTGGCAGGAGATGGCAGATTATCTCAAGGAGAATTTCAGCTCTTTTTACACGGGTGCAACTCTCAGGAAAAGATATATTGAAATCTGCCATGAAGAGGAAGAATTATTGAGATCCCAAAATGGTCATGAGTGGCCGGAGATCAGGATAGAGAAGGTCTGGGCAAGGCTTATATCAGAGGGATGCCCAAACTCAGTGGAAAGGAAAAAACAAGAAGATAATAAGAAAACACAATGCAGCAATAGTAATAATAACAACATTGCAAGCATTCTGACAGATTCCAAAGCCATCCGCAATCTCTGCATCTTTTTCAGGGAGAGCTCCAGAGACAAATTCATTGTATATGATGGAGTTAAAGAAACCCTTGAAAAGCTTCAGGGCATGGGCAAAAAGATATTTCTTTTATCCAACGCACAGCGTGCTTTTACGGAAAAAGAGCTTTCAGATGCCGGGCTAACAGATTACTTCGATGATATCTTTATTTCTTCGGATAAAGAGATAAAAAAGCCACAAAAAGAATTTCTGGAATTACTTGTCAGCAAAAACGGACTTTCAATTGACAAGTGTGTTATGATAGGTAATGACATTTTCAGCGATGTGGGTGTTGCGGCTAAAAACGGCATGAACAGTATCTTTTTGAATACCTATGACTTCTCTGAAAAGAAGATCGATGAGGAAATAAAAAAGCTTGGGATAAAGGGTTCGTGTCTTACGCCACTCATTATCGGGGATGGAGACATCAGAAAGATTTTGCGGTGAAAATGAAACCGGAGATGATGCGGCAGCACATGTGCAAAAACAGCGAAGGTATGGTTTTTTGGCAGCTGTCATTATCTGACAAAAGAGAAAGGGGAAGACATACATGACAGATAGATTACCAAAGAGAGAAGAAGTCGCTTTAGATCTCACATGGCGTCTTGAAGATATTTATGCTGATGAGGCAAAGTGGGAGGCTGAGCTTAAAAAAGTAGCAGAGGTTGCTGACAAGATCGCAGCTTATACAGGAAAGCTTTCAGAGGGTGCAAAGACTCTTCTGGAGGTTTGTAAGCTAAATGAAGAACTGACTCTGCTCACAGACAAAGTTTATGGCTATGCTCACATGAGAGAGGACCAGGATACTGCTAATTCCAAGTATCAGGCATTTCAGCAAAGAGCAATGGCAGCTTATGTCGGAGCAGCTGAGAAGACTGCTTTTATGAGCCCTGAAATACTGGCTCTTTCTGATGAGGAACTGGAGAGGTTCTATGCAGAGGTTCCTGAACTCGACAGATATAAGAGAATGATTAGTGACATCAGAAGACTCAAGGACCACATGCTTTCAGCAGAGATGGAGCAGCTTCTTGCCAGCGCATCTGAGGTGCAGGGAGCATCACAGAAGGCATATGGCATGCTTTCAAATGCTGATCTTAAGTTTCCTTCAGTCAAGGACTCCAAGGGTGAAGAAGTTCAGCTTTCAAACGGAAGATTTGTTCCTACTCAGATGTCCAAGGATAGAGCCCTTAGAAAAGCCAGCTTTGAGGCTTTCTATGGCAGATATGAGGAGTTCAAGAATACCTGGGCTTCCATGTACGACGGAGAAGTAAAGGGACGTATTTTTGAGGCTAAGGCAAGAAAGTATAACTCAGCTTTTGAGGCAGCAGTTGACGGCAATAATGTTTCTCCTGCTGTTTGTGACAGCCTTTTCGAGTCAATCCATGACAACATGGACAAGATGCACAGATACGTATCACTTCGCAAGAAGCTTCTTGGTGTTGACGAGCTCCATATGTACGATGTTTACGTAGGCATGCTTCCTGATTTTGATATGAAGGTTTCCTATGAGGAGGCAAAAGAGCTTTCACTTAAGGCTCTGGCTCCTCTTGGCGAGGATTACCTTGCAGTTGTAAAAGAGGCTTATGAGAACAGATGGATTGACGTTGTGGAGAATGAAGGAAAGCGCGGTGGCGCTTATTCAGGCGGCGTTTACGACGTCCACCCATACATGCTTTTAAATTATAATGATACACTTGATGACGTATTTACACTTGTTCACGAGATGGGCCACTCAATGCACACCTGGTATTCCAACAAGGCTCAGCACATTCTGGACGCTGATTACAAGATCTTTGTTGCAGAGGTTGCATCAACAACAAACGAGGTTCTTCTTTATCATTACATGAAGGATCATGCAAAGAGCCGCGAGGAGAAAGCGTTTATTATCAACCACTTCCTCGACAGCTTCAAGGGCACAATGTTCCGTCAGACCATGTTTGAGGAGTTTGAGAGAAAGACCTGTGAAATGGCTGAGGCCGGAACACCTCTTACAGCAGAGGCACTTTACGACGTATATCTTGACCTCAACAAGCAGTACTTTGGAAAAGACATGATCTCTGATCCTCAGATTGGATGGGAGTGGTGCAGAATTCCGCACTTCTACTACAACTTCTATGTATATCAGTATGCAACAAGCTTTGCAGCAGCTGTAGCGATTGCAGACCGTATCCTCAAGGAGGGTGCTCCTGCAGTTGAGCAGTACAAGAAGTTCCTTTCAAGCGGATGCACACAGGATCCTGTAAGCCTTCTTAAGATTGCAGGCGTAGATCTTACGACCAAAGCTCCTATCGATTCAGCTCTTGCTGTATTTGGAGAGGCAATCACTGAAATGGAAAACATCTGATAATTTGATAATTCAAATTATGCAAATAGATAGTAAGTATGAAGTATTTTTGGATGTATATAAAACAAACATTGCGGTTTGTACTTAAGCCAATGTCTTTTTTGCCCGCAATCATAATGATGTGCCTTATATTCGGATTTTCCGATCAGGATGCGATGACCAGCAGCGCTCTCAGCTATAAGGTGGGTGTTAAGGTCTTTTCCGTTGCCAATGATACCTTTGACAGAGGCTGGACCATGAAGCAGATTGAAAAGCTTTCCATGGAATCACAGTACTATATTAGGAAAACAGCCCATTTTACAGAGTATTTTCTTCTTGGAGTATCAGTAGCCTTTCCCTTGTATGTGTACGGCCTTAGAGGAATATGGCTGGTGATCTGCGCTGGGGGCTTCTGCATCGCTTTCGCAGGGCTTGATGAGTACCATCAGTCTTTCAGCATAGGAAGAAGCCCGCAAAAAAAGGATGTTTTCATTGACAGCTGCGGCGCAGTGCTGGGCGTTATCATCACAAGACTTGTATGTTGGACCGGAAGGATGACGATTTTCAGGCCTCTGTCCAATGAAAAAGTCAGAAAACAGGCAAAAAGTTGTTGACAAGAAATAAATAATTGTGCTATATTACTTTAGTATTTGAAAACAAAGCAGAGTATCCACTCTCACCCTGCGGCGCAGCCAGCAGGCGTTAATATCTTTTCAAAACATATTTGTTTTTAGTTTTGATGTGATTTTAAGTGGATACATTTGCATGTATCCACTTTTTTAATTCTTTGGAGGGACAAAACCATTAGCGAATTATATATTAACGAGCAGATCAGAGCTAAAGAGGTAAGAGTTATCGGTATTGATGGGGAGCAGCTTGGTGTTATGCCTATTCAGGACGCCAGGAACATCGCTGATGAAGAGGGCGTTGATCTTGTTATGATCGCACCTACAGCAAAGCCGCCTGTTTGCAGAGTTGTTGACTACGGCAAGTTCAAGTATGAGCAGCTTCGCAAGGAGAAGGAAGCCAAGAAGAAACAGAAGACAGTCGAGATCAAGGAGATCAGACTTTCTCCGAATATCGATACCAATGATCTTAATACTAAGGTTAACGCAGCCAAGAAATTCCTTGAGAAAGGAAATCGTGTAAAGATCACACTTCGTTTCCGCGGACGTGAGATGGCTCATATGGGAGCAAGCGTACATATTCTTACTGACTTTGCCGAGGCACTTGCAGATGTTGCAGTTGTTGAGAAACAGCCTAAGGTTGAGGGACGTTCTATGACTATGTTCCTTGCTGAGAAGAAGAACTGATTAAGATTTTTGCCAATTTATTGGTTAAAAATAAAAGATATGCATCATTATGCGTATCATGATTACAAAATTTATGCATCAATAGGAGGATTTAAGTTATGCAGCAAAAGATGAAGACAAAGAGAGCTGCTGCCAAGAGATTCAAAGTTACTGGCACAGGTAAGCTCATGAGAAACAAAGCGTATAAGCGCCACATCTTAACAAAGAAGTCCACTAAGAGAAAGAGAAACTTAAGACATGCTGGACTTGTTGACGCTACAAATGTAAAGGCAATGAAGAGCATTCTTCCTTACGCATAATTATTGATCGCGTAGGACAGTTCGGTATTAGTTATTATTTTAGGAGGATATTAAGATGGCAAGAGTTAAAGGTGCATTAAATGCCAAGAAGAAGCACAATAGAGTATTAAAACTGGCAAAGGGCTACAGAGGAGCAAGATCCAAGCAGTACAGAGTAGCTAAGCAGTCAGTTATGAGAGCACTTACATCAGCTTTCGCTGGTCGTAAGCAGAAGAAGAGAGATATGAGATCTCTCTGGATCACACGTATCAACGCAGCAGCTAGAATCAATGGCCTTTCATACAGCAACATGATGCATGGTCTTAAGCTTGCTGGTGTAGACATCAACAGAAAGATGCTTGCTGAGCTTGCAGTAAACGATCCTGATGGATTCAAGACACTTGCAGAGCTTGCAAAGACAAAGATTGCATAATAAATGTGAACATGGAAACTTTTGTTGTAAAAAAAGTTTTTATAGGATAAAATTAAGGAGTATCGAGAAATCGATACTCCTTTTTTCGAGCATTTTTTATTGTATAGCAGATAATAAACCTTATTATTGTTTGCTGCAAAATGCTTTATTAAGAATAGTAAGAGGAGGCAACAAATGTCTAAGCTAAGCAGTATTGAGCCAAAAGAAGTCTTTGGCTTTTTTGAAAATCTGTGTGATATTCCGCATGGATCGGGAAATCTTCAACAGATAAGCGATTTTCTTGTTTCTTTTGCAAAGGAAAGAAATCTTGAAGTTACTCAGGATAAGGAACTTAATGTGATAATTAAAGCTCCCGGAAGTAAGGGCTATGAGGACAAAGCACCTGTAATACTTCAGGGACATATGGATATGGTTGCGGTGAAAAATGACGACTGCGACATTGATATGAAGAAAGATGGTCTCAGGGTTACAACAGACGGAGAGTATGTGTGGGCTGAGGGCACAAGTCTTGGCGGAGATGACGGAATTGCCGTGGCTTACTGTCTGGCACTTCTTGATTCCAAGGATATTCCGCATCCACCTCTTGAAGTTGTGATAACCACCAATGAAGAGACCGGAATGTTCGGCGCTGCAGCGATTGACTTATCTTCCCTAAAGGGCAGACAGATGATCAACATCGACAACGAGAAGGAGGGACAGTTCATCACAAGCTGCGCAGGTGGAGCAAGAGTTTATTCGGTGCTTGATCTGGAGCAGGAAGAGGTGCAGGGAGAAAAATGCAGAGTTTCAGTAAAGGGACTCCTTGGTGGTCACTCCGGAGAAATGATAAAGTGCGGAAGAGGAAATGCCAATGTAATTCTGGCAAGAGCCTTGCAGGATGCTATTTTTGCAGTAGCCGGCGGAAAAACTGATGATAATTCATTCTATATGAAAGGCTGTGAGAATTCAGACCTTAAGATAATCAGTGTAAACGGTGGTGTGGCAGATAATGCTATTCCAAGTTCCTCAGAGGCAGAAATTGTGGTTTCAAAAAATTGCATAGATGCGGTAAAGAGCAGTATTGCAAAGACTCTGCTTGAACTAAAGGGCGAGCTTGAGAGTAAAGATGACGGCATTGATATTTCTTTTGACACACTTGAAAGCGGCTCATTTACAGCATTTACAGCAAAAGATTCACTAAAGATCTGCAGAATGATAAACACAGAGCCGGACGGAGTACAGGCTATGAGCGCAGCTGTTCCGGGCCTTGTAGAGACATCACTTAACCTTGGGATTCTTAAGACCGAAGGAAAAAAAGTCACGATAGAGCAGTCTGTCCGCAGCAGCGTAGAAACTTCCAAGAAAACACTGATCCACAAGCTTCTTACAATCGGGGGAATGTTTGGAGCTGAAGTTTCGGTCAGTGGTAATTATCCGGGATGGAAGTACAGACAGCATTCAGAGCTTCGTGATCACATGGTTTTAGTCTACAAAAAGCTCTACGGTAAAGAGCCTGAGCTTATGGCGATCCATGCAGGTCTTGAATGTGGAATACTTAGTGAGAAAATTGATGATCTTGACTGCATCTCCATAGGACCGGATATGCAGGATATTCATTCAGCAAAAGAGAAGCTTTCCGTTAAATCAACTGCAAACGTATGGGAATACTTAAAAGCAGTTTTGGCCTGAAGTGGCAAAGGAGGTATGAGGGTGCAGGAAACCAGACAGCAGATAATGGACGCAGTTATCGATCAGTTCAACAAAAAAGGATTGAAGTTTACCATGGATGATATTTCCAAGGAACTTCACATCAGCAAAAAGACTATCTATAAAGAGTTTTATGATAAGGATGAACTCTTTTTTGCCACAGTAGATTACGGCTTTTCTGCAATCAAGCAGAAGGAGGCTGAGATCATCGCAGATGATTCCCTTGATCTTGTTACCAAGATTGCAAGGCTGATTGTTTGCCTTCCTGATAATTACAAGAACATCGATTTCAGAAGAGTGTACCAGATCAAAGAGAAATATCCCAAGGTATACATGAAGTTTGCCGAGAGAATTGAGAGTGATTGGGGCGAGACCGAGAAGCTCCTTAACAAGGCTATGGATCAGGGGCTGCTAAAAAGAGTTCCTTTCCCTCTTATAAAGCTTATGGTAGAGGGAGCTATCGAGAAGTTTTTAAGTTCCAATGAATTGTCAAAAACAGATTTCAGCTATGAGCAGTCATTAAACAGCATGATCGATATCATTATCAACGGGCTGAAGGTCTGATTTAGCGGAGGGGTTATAATGATATATTCTGATGGGAATATATTTCTTTTACAAACATATAATACGTCCTACATGTTCAGAAAGATAAAATCAGGACATCTTGAGCACCTTCATTACGGAAGCTCACTTCTTTCTAAGGAAGCCTATAAAAAGGCTCTTTCCGGTGGCGGACTTAAGGAGGCATTTTTAGCCGGTCGTGACGGGATTATCAGCATGGCGGAAGCCATCGCGCCCAAGCACTATTTTGGCGGCGGTAATATGAATGCCTACTCAGATGAACACAGCGATGTCTTTCTGGAGATGCTGGGCCTTGAAATCTCATCTTTTGGTAAGGGAGATATAAGAGAGCCGTTTGTGGAAGTAAGCTATGCAGACGGCAACACAACCTGTGATTTTTTGTTTGATGGTTTTGAAATAAGAGACGGTAAATCTGCCCTTTCAACTCTTCCGTCATCCTATGATCACACCAAGGATACGGGAAGTGCCAATGACAAAGTGCAGGAACTGGTGGTGACACTTAAGGATAAGGACTATGACACAAGGCTTGTGCTGACCTACGCAGTATTTCCTTCCTGCGACATCATCACAAGAAGTGCAGTTTTGATCGGTGGGGGAAAAGAACCTGTAAGAATTGAAAGGCTTCTTAGCACTCAGGTTGATTTTGATACGCCTCTTCTTAAGATGACCTCTTTCCATGGAAGATGGGCAGATGAGATGGGGCTTTTTGAGTCGGTATGCAGCGGAGGAAAGGTTGTCTGCGAAGAACTCGCTGCAGGAGAGTCGGGATCAAGATCCAATCCTTTTGTGATGATAAGTGAAGTGGATGCAGGAGAACAGCACGGAGAGTGCTATGGCTTCAATCTTGTATACAGCGGCAATCACTACGAGGCACTTAGTTCAAACGGCAAAAATATGAGCCGCTTTGTTTCCGGTATTCAGCCAACAGGCTTTAACTGGCTGCTTAATCCCGGTGAAAAGTTTGAGGCTCCCGAGGCAGTTATGACCTTTTCGCCAAATGGATACCGTGGCATAAGCGCCAATATGCATGAGTTTGTCAGAAACCATATTGTCCGCGGCTCTTGGCGTGACAAGGAAAGACCAATCCTTATTAACAGCTGGGAAGCAGCGTACTTTAATTTCACGCAAGGGTCTTTATTATCCCTGGCAAAAGAGGCTAAGAAGTGCGGAATTGAGCTGTTTGTAATGGATGATGGCTGGTTCGGAAACCGCAATGATGACAAGACTTCTCTTGGCGACTGGTATGAGAACAAGAAAAAGCTCCCGGGCGGAATAAAAGAGCTGGCTGAGAAGATTACAAATCTTGGCATGATGTTCGGCATCTGGGTTGAGCCGGAGATGGTCAATGAGGAGAGTGATCTTTTTAAAGCACATCCTGACTGGGCTGTGTCGGTTCCTGGACATGCTCATTCAAAGGGCAGAAATCAGATGAATCTTGACCTTACAAGGACTGAGGTGCAGGACTATGTGATAGATGCCATGAAGAAGGTCTTTTCCGCAGGCAAGGTTTCTTACGTAAAGTGGGATATGAACAGGATCTTTTCCGACAGGTTTTCCAAGGCGCTTTCGCCGGAAAGACAGGGAGAGTTCCAGCACCGCTATTATATTGGCCTTTACCGTATAATGAGAGAACTTACGGAGAGCTTTCCGGAGATACTATTTGAAGGGTGTTCTGCCGGAGGCAACCGTTTTGATCTTGGTATTCTTTCGTATTTTCCTCAGATATGGGGAAGTGATGATACGGACGGCTTTTGCAGACTTGATATCCAGAGAGGATACAGCTATGGATATCCGGCAAGCACAGTAGGAGCGCATGTTTCCGCATGTCCCAATCATCAGACACTAAACTCGCTTCCATTGGAGAGCAGGTTTGAGATAGCATGTCCCGGATGCTTCGGCTATGAGCTGAATCTCTGTGAGATGAGCGACAATGATAAGAAAACCGTTTGTGACCAGGTTGAGTTCTACAAGAAGTGGAGAGCTGTATTTCAGTTTGGCGATTATTACAGGCTTCCTGATGATAGCTACATGATAGTCAGCAGGGACAAAAAGCGGGGCTTATGCTTTATCGTTGAAAAAGGATCCCGCCCCAATAATGATTACCGTAAAATAAGGACTTATGGACTTGATGATGACAGAACCTATAACATCACAAACCGTGTTGTTCCTCTTAAACTCAAAGAGTTTGGAAGCCTCGTAAATGCCGTTGCGCCTGTACATGTAAAGCAGGACGGAATTGTCCATAATATCATTGACAAGGTAGTGCACATGAATGGTGAGCAGCAGAAGGCTACCGCTACCGGAGCTGCGCTGAACAATCACGGGCTTGCTCTTAATGCAAGCTTTGCGGGAGGCGGCTACAATGGCGAAACACGCATTATGCGCACCGGTGATACAAGGCTTTATATGTTCGAAGAAATATAAATAAGAAATAAAAAAGGGGCTTCGCTTTAGATTAAATCCGGGCGAAGTCCCTTAATTTTGGATGTTTTGAAGTTGTTTCTTTTTTGTCCTTAAGCGTTGTGCTCAAGAAGATAGTCATTGAGTGCATCTGTAATCTCTTCACCATCGATGCCGTGTACTGCACACGCCTCAAGGAGAGACTCCATCTGTGAAGCAGGGCAGTGAATACATCCCATGCCACACTCCATCAAAAACTGAGCAGCTAAAGGATGCTTGGTAATGATTTCTCCAACAAGCATATCAGGGGTTATAGGTGCGCCTTCTTTATTTTCTGAAGCAGCAGTTTCGTTCTTTAATTCTTCACTCACTTTTGAATCCTCACTTTCATTATCATTTCCAAAGAATAAATCTTTTAAAGACATATCTTCATCTCCAATTTTCAAACTATAATAAATTGTGCAAAATGATTTTACTTCTTTTTTTCTTCTATTTCAACCCCCTAATGCACAAACGGCATGAAATCAGGGATTGTAGCTTTTTTGACACATAGGGAATATTATAATATAATAATTGCTGAAATATTTTATGTTTATTTAAATATTAAGAATAATCTAAATAGAAGGGGACAAAAATGCTTCACATCAAGAATTTGGATGAAGGTCTGGAACTGTTTAAGGCACTTGGTTCAGATGTTCGCGTAGAGATAATTAAGATTCTGATCAAGGAAAGCGGCATGAATATGAACGAACTTGCCAGTCGCTTAAAGATCACTAACGGTGCATTGACGAGTCACATACGCAAGCTTGAAGAGTGCGGCATTGTTACTGTTTCAGCGGAGGCATCCGGACACGGCAATCAGAAAGTCTGCTCTGTCAATCTTGACAAGATACTTATAGATATTCAGGATGCTCCAAAGGCGGAGAATGTGTATACCGCAGACATCAAGGTCGGGCTCTTTAATAATTACGAGGTCTTTCCTACCTGTGGTCTTGCTTCCAGCAAAAAGCTCATAGGTGAAGTTGACGACACAAGGTATTTTTCACACCCTGACAGATATGATGCGGATATTTTATGGTTTACCCGTGGTTATGTGGAGTATGCAATCCCTAATTTTATTCCGTACAACCAGAGGATAGATGAGATCTGTATTTCAGCGGAGCTCAGCTCCGAGGCTCCGGGAGTTAATAATGTATGGCCCTCGGATATTTACTTTTATCTAAACGAAACATTGCTTGGTACCTGGGTTTCACCGGGGGACTTCGGCGATGTAAAGGGCATTTTTACACCCGATTGGTGGTTCCCTAACTGGAATCAATATGGTATGCTCAAAATGCTGGTCATTAATCATAAGGGAACCTACATAGATGGACTTAAGATATCGGATATCACCATTGATCAGTTTGGCTTAACTTCCAAGAGCAGCATCAAGTTCAAACTTGAAGTTCCGGAAAATGCTGAACATGTAGGAGGCCTGACTATTTTTGGAAAGGGTTTTGGAAACTACAATCAGGATATCAATGTAAAGATTGCCTACAGCCCGATTGAGCAATAATTCATGAGCAAAAATGTTACGATAGGAATTCTGGCGCATGTAGACGCCGGTAAAACTACACTTTCCGAGGCAATTTTATACACTTCGGGAACTATAAGAAATCTGGGCCGGGTGGATCACAAGGATGCTTTTCTTGACACGTATGAGCTTGAGAGATCCCGCGGCATCACTATATTTTCAAAGCAGGCGCTGTTTGATTATAACGGCGCCTCATATACTCTTTTGGATACTCCGGGACATTCGGACTTTTCGCCCGAGATGGAGCGCACACTGCAGGTTCTTGATGCAGCAGTGCTTATCATAAGCGCTGCTGACGGAGTTACCAGTCAGGTCAAGCTTTTATGGAAGCTTCTTGATCACTACAAAATTCCGGTTTTTATTTTTGTCAATAAAATGGATCAGCCCGGTGCAGACAAGGCCGGGATAATGGATGCTCTGTCAAAAGAGCTGTCTAAAGCCTGCATCTGTTTTGATAGGGACTTTAAAGATCCGGAGTTTCAGGAGGAACTGGTAGTTTGTGAAGAAGAGCTTCTTGCAGGATTTCTCGATGGCAGGGCTGTCTCTGATGAAGACGCAAAAAGACTTATAAACAGCAGACTGTGCTTTCCTGTTATTTTCGGTTCGGCGCTTAAGCTTGAGGGTGTGGAAAAGCTCCTTGAGGTGCTGTCCGCGTATTCATGTGACTGCACAAAAAAGGACAATGCACACTCAGTGGACAATAAGAATGATTTTGCTGCGAGAGTCTTTAAAATAAGCCGTGACCCACAGGGAGTTCGACTTACTCACATCAAAGTTCTTGGAGGCTCAGTAAAAGTCAGAGACCTCATCGGCAGTGAAAAAGTTGATCAGATAAGGCTCTACAACGGTGAAAAATATACTCCGCTGCAGGAAGCGACTAAAGGAATGGTAGTTGCGATAACGGGACTTTTGGATTCAAGACCCGGAGAGGGACTGGGGACACTGTCCGGCACACAGGTTTCAGAGGTTGTGCAGCCCATTCTTTCCTGTTCCCTTATCCTTCCGGAGGATGTGGATACCTTAAGCTTTTACAGGAAACTAAAGGCTTTAGAGGAAGAAGAACCCATGCTCCTTATAAACTATCATGAGTCTTCAAAGACAATTGAAGTTCAGGTTATGGGCAAGGTTCAGCAGGAGATTTTAAAGCACCTTATCATGACAAGACTGGGGATAGAAGTTTCTTTTGGCCCTGGACATATCGTATATAAGGAAACGATAACCGGTGCTGTAGAGGGCGTAGGCCACTTTGAGCCTTTAAGGCATTATGCGGAGGTTCACCTTCTGCTTGAGCCCACAGAGCCGGGAAGCGGTATATCTTTTGGCAATGCATGTCACACAGATGATCTGGCGCTGAACTGGCAGAGGCTTATACTTACGCATCTTCAAGAAAAAAAGCACTTGGGAGTCCTTACGGGATCTGAGATAACAGATATAAAGATCACACTTTTGACGGGAAGAGCCCACGAGAAACATACGGAGGGCGGAGATTTCAGGCAGGCCACTTATCGTGCAATCCGTCAGGGACTTATGATGGCGGATTCGGTTCTTTTGGAGCCTGTATTTGAATACAGGATTGAGGTGCCGGAGCAAAGTGTCGGTAGAGTCTTAAGTGATATGCAGCGCATGAACGGAACGGTTTCTTTGCCCGATCTTGAAAACGGAAAGTCCGTGATAACAGGAACAGTGCCGGCTGCATGCCTCTTGGATTACGCAAGTGAGTTGTCTTCCTTTACTCATGGGGAAGGCAGTATATCCACTACGCTAAGTGGTTATGCGCCCTGCCATAATACGGAAGAAGTCCTTGAAAGTATGCAGTATTATCCGGAGCTTGACAATGACAACCCCGCATCCAGCGTATTTTGTTCACACGGCGCAGGCACCATTATCCCGTGGGATGAAGTTCGAAACTACATGCACCTTGACACCGGATGGAGACCGGAGGGGGGAACTAAGGTAAAGACAGATCTGATCGACAACATCGATATGGAGGCTTTAAAAAAGCTTCAGGCAAAGAGCACAAGAAAGCAGGAAGATGAAAGGTCTTTTGCCGAGATTGACAGAGATTTAAGGTTTACGGAAAACGAGCTAAAGGACATATTCGAAAGAACCTACGGCACTATAAAGCCCAGGTACGTTGAGACTGAGGAGGACAGGCGAAGGTACGCTTTGCAGGATGCAAAAAGAGAAAGAGAAAAAGCTATAGCTGCAGGACTTATTGAAGAACCTGAAGGGCAGGAAATAACTCTTTCTGCGAAAAAACAGAGCGGCAAAAAGGAACAGCGCCTTATAGAGAGGCAAAAGGAATATCTGCTGGTTGACGGATACAACGTTATCTATGCTTCTGACAGGCTAAAGAGCCTTGCAGTCACAGATCTTAAGGCTGCAAGAGATCTGCTGGTGGATATTCTGATAAACTTTCAGGGTTACCGGAGAGAAAACGTAATCTTGGTTTTTGATGCCTACAAGGTTCCCGGCGGAATAGAGCATATGGAGGAGAGAGCAGGTCTTACGATCATCTATACCAAAGAGGCTGAGACTGCGGATCAGTATATAGAAAAAGCAGCTCATGAGATAGGCAAAAAATACAGGGTAACGGTTGCCACCTCCGATGCCATAGAACAGGTGATCGTCATGAGCAGCGGCGCAATCAGGCTTTCAGCAAGGGACTTTTGGGCTGAGATTGAACGCACCAATGAAATGATCAGGGAGCATTTGTAAAATGAAATACAATGAATATGGAAAGCTTTTTGCCGGTAATAGGTCTTTTTAACAAAGCAGATTGTATTTACTTTATTGTTGCTGTAATATTATGTAGTATGTCATGTTGGGAAATACTGCTAAAGTCCCGCATGTTTTTAGAATTATTAAAGGTAACACAATGAATCGATTACAAAAAATAAGATATCCAATTAAACGTGTATATATGCTGGACATATTTGCACTTATCTGCGCCTTTTTTGCCGCGATGTTTATCAGGTACAGGGCTGAGGTTTTGGATTGGAACGAGATAATCGGCGGATTTTACATGAATATCTTCGTTATCGTGGTTCTGGTTCAGATTGGAACTCTTTTAGCCTATGATGCCAAGAGGGCTCCGATATTTGTGCTTGATCCTGTGGAGATATTTATTAACACATTTAAAAGTAAGATTTTCTTTCTGTGTATTTTTATTTTATATCTTTTTCTGACCGATAAGGCAGCGACGGTATCCAGAATAGTTGTAACAGCTCTGGTGGTGCTTGATTTCCTGTTCGATTATGTTTTTAGAATGATCTACAGAAGGATATACAATTCCTCACATACTTTCAATGCGGATATAAAGGTTATTCATTTAAGAACTCCGTTCCCGTCAAATGAAGAACTTCTTGGTATGCTCAGAAAGAGAGAGGCGGTTGAAGCCGTGGAAGTGCTTATACATCAGAAGGGCGCCACGGATGAGGAAATAAGGAGAGTTACGGATGCTGCTGTCAGTGCAGGCGTTCGTGTTTACTCAACTCTTGATAACCTGGGCTATGAGGTAAAAGAGGGTATTTCATCAACGGTCAGTGGCTATCTTGCTATTCCTCTTGCTATCAGGAAAAAGAAATACGAGCTTTTCGGAGTTAAGTATTCTGTCAGCAAAACAGAGGAAGCCGTGCTTCATGTGATAAGACATATCCGTGAACTTTCCGGCAATTACATCTGTTTTTCAAACGTTCATACAACAGTAATGGCAAAAGAAAATCCGGACTACAGGGATGTTCTTAACGGTGCAGCCTTTGTTTTTCCGGATGGTAAACCGATTGTTGCAAGGCAGCTGTCAAGAGGCTTTATAGGAGCCGAGAGAGTGGCCGGTCCTGATTTTATGGCTCACATGTTCAGAGACACCAAGGACGGCAAGGTTACTCATTATTTCTATGGGGCGTCGCAAAAGACACTGGATGCCCTTAAAGAAAATCTTGAGAAGAAGTATCCGGGAATTGTTATCAAGGGCATGTATTCGCCGCCTTTCAGAGATCTTACAAAAGAGGAAAAAGAGGCGGATATAAAGCGTATAAATGACGCAGGAGCAGACATTGTGTGGATAGGCCTTGGCGCACCAAAGCAGGAAAAGTGGATGGCCGAAAACAAGGGTAAAATTCACGGTGTGATGATGGGTGTTGGAGCCGGCTTTGATTTCCACGCAGGTACCATAAAAAGAGCTCCGGAATGGATACAGAAGATCGGATTTGAATGGCTTTACAGACTCTTCCAGGATCCGGGCAGGCTCATCAGACGCTATGCGATCACCAACGCCAAGTATTTCTTCTATTTAACACTTGAGAAACTCAAATTAGGATGATAAAATCTTGTAGTATCTATACATTCCTGAACTTAATGTTGGGGAATGCACGGATATTACAAGATTTTTTTGTTTTAGAAGGAGCAGAGTATGTCAGAAGTATATAACCATCATGCGATTGAGAAAAAATGGCAGGAGTACTGGGAAGAGCACGATACATTTAAGACTGATGTCTGGGATTTTAGTAAGCCCAAGTATTATGCTCTGGATATGTTTCCGTATCCCTCAGGAGTAGGTCTACATGCCGGTCATCCTGAAGGCTATACTGCTACTGATATTATGTCACGTATGAAGCGTATGCAGGGCTATAATGTTTTGCATCCAATGGGCTATGACTCTTTTGGACTTCCTGCTGAGCAGTATGCTGTTACAACAGGTAATCATCCTGCAGGCTTCACACAGAAGAATATAGAGACATTTTCCAAGCAGCTCAAAGAGCTTGGTTTTGATTATGACTGGTCCAAGATGATCGCCACAAGTGATCCCAAGTTTTACAAGTGGACACAGTGGATCTTCAAGAAATTATACGAGGCAGGTTATGCCAAGCATATTGATATGCCTGTTAACTGGTGCGAGGAGCTTGGAACAGTTCTTTCAAACGATGAAGTTATCGACGGCAAGTCAGAGCGTGGCGGATACCCTGTTGTCAAGAAGATGATGAAGCAGTGGGTTATTGACCAGCAGGCTTTTGCCGAGGAACTTCTTGACGGACTTAATGAGATTGACTGGCCTGAGTCTACCAAGGAGATTCAGCGCAACTGGATCGGTAAGTCAACAGGTGTTGAAGTTGACTTTAAGATTGTTGGTGGCGGCGAATTTTCAATATTCACAACATGTATAGAGACTATTTACGGTATTACCTTTATGGTACTTGCACCCGACGGAGATATTGTAAAGGGACTTTTGGATCGCGTTGAGAATCGCGAGGAAGTACAGGCCTATATCGATGAGACGCTCAAGAAGAACGATCTTGACCGTACAGACCTCAACAAGACCAAGTCAGGATGTCCTCTTAAGGGAATTTATGCGATCAATCCTGTAAACGGCAAAGAAGTACCTCTTTTCATCGGTGACTTCGTTCTTGCAAGCTATGGTACAGGTGCTGTTATGGCTGTACCTACTCATGATCAGAGAGACTTTGAGTACGCTGAGGTTCATGGACTTCCGCTTATTCAGGTTATCAATAACACTGAGGGAACAATTGACGTTACGCAGCACGCGTTTGAGAAGCAGGATTATCTTGGCAAGGGCTGCATCCTTGTAAATTCCGAGGAGTTTAACGGACTTACGGTTGAGGAAGCCAAGAAAGCTATTACCAAGAAGCTTGTGGATATGGGCGTTGCCAGAGAGAAGGTCAACTATCACTTCCGTGAGTGGATCTTTGCAAGACAGCGTTATTGGGGCGAGCCTGTTCCTTGTGTTTACAAGGAAGATGGCAGCATTGTATTCCTTGATGACAGTGAGCTTCCTGTTGTTTTGCCTGAGCTTGAGGACTACAAGGGTAAAAACGGTAAGGCTCCTCTCGAAAATGCTACAGAGTGGAAGACCTATGACAAGAACGGACTTAAGGGCACAAGAGAGACTTCAACCATGCCCGGAAGTGCAGGTTCTTCATGGTATTACCTTCGTTATATCGATCCTGACAACGACAAAGAATTTGCAAATCAGGAGCTTTTAAAGCACTGGATGCCTGTTGACCTCTATGTGGGCGGACCTGAGCATGCAGTAGGACATCTGTTATATTCACGTATTTGGAACAGATTCCTTTACAACAACGGACTTTCTCCTGTTAAGGAGCCATTCAAGAAGCTTGTTCATCAGGGCATGATCCTTGGTGAGAACGGCATCAAGATGGGTAAGCGTTTCCCTGAGTTTGTTGTTAATACAAGTGATATTGTCCGTGATTACGGCGCAGATACATTGAGACTTTATGAGATGTTCATGGGACCTCTTGAAGTTTCAAAGCCTTGGAATTCCAATAACGTAACCGGAGCCAGAAAGTTCATCAACCGTGTATATACATTCTTTACAGATGCGAAGAACATAACTGATGAGAACAACGGACATCTTGAGAAAGTTTATCATCAGACTGTAAAGAAGGTCACAAACGACTTTGAGGTACTTGGCTTTAACACAGCGATCGCTCAGATGATGATCTTTGTAAACGCTGTTTACAAAGAGGGTTCTTGCCCCAGAGAGTATGCAGAGAACTTCATTAAGATGCTTTCCTGCATCTGCCCTCATGTGGGAGAGGAAATCTGGCAGCTTCTCGGACATGACAATACAATCGCTTTTGAGCCATGGCCAACCTATGACGAGTCCAAGTGCGTAGAGGATACAGTAGAGATTGCTGTACAGATCAACGGCAAGGTTAAGGCTACACTCGAGATCGACAAGAACGAGGATAAAGACACAGTCATTGCAAAGGGCAAGGAGCTTATCGCAGACAAGCTTGAAGGCAAGAACGTGGTAAAAGAGATTTATGTTCCGGGACGTATCGTGAACATAGTAGTTAAGTAAGAATAGCCTTTATGCTCAATTTGCAAAACATTAGTATATTGAATTATGATAAAGAGACCGGATGAATTCCGGCCTCTTTTTGACTTTTGACCAATTTAGTATTTTTTGTTAAATTTTTAATAATTATTTTATAATTAAATACATTATAGTATAATAAAGGGCTGCACGTTAAAAAGCACATATTTTGTTTTATAGGTAGGGAAAAATGGATATTAGAATCGAGAATTTAACGAAAACTTATGGCAACCTTAATGCGGTGGATCACATGAGCCTTAACATTAAGGACGGTGAGCTTGTAGGACTTCTTGGACCTTCAGGATGTGGCAAGTCTACAACACTTTTCATGCTTTCGGGACTTACAACTCCAACCACCGGAAAGATCTTTTTCGGTGACAAGGACGTTACAAACATTCCTCCGGAGGATCGTGAGATCGGACTTGTTTTTCAGAACTACGCGCTTTATCCGCACATGACAGTAGAGGATAACATAACATTTCCTCTTATTAACCGTGGTGTTAAGAAGGCAGTTGCCAAGGAAATGGCACTTGAAATGGCCAAGGTCGTTAAGATCGATCAGCTTATGGGCAGGAAACCGGGAGAACTTTCAGGAGGTCAGCAGCAGAGAGTAGCTATCGCCAGAGCACTTGTTAAAAAGCCTCAGGTTCTTCTTTTGGACGAGCCTTTATCAAATCTTGATGCCAAGCTTCGTGTTGAGACAAGAGAAGAGATCAGACGTATCCAGCAGGAAGTTAAGATCACAACTATTTTTGTTACACATGACCAGGAAGAGGCTATGAGTATCTCTGACAGAATTGCTGTTATGAAGGAAGGCGTTCTTCAGCAGTATGAGGTTCCTCAGACAATGTACTTGAATCCTGCAAACATCTTTGTTTCAAGATTCCTTGGAACTCCTGAGATCAACAACATCGAGATTGATGTTAAGGATGGAGTCATCACTTCCGGCGGATATGAACTCAGAAAGGGAGTAAGTCTTGCTGACGGACATTACAAGGCAGGTATCAGACCTGAATCTTTCCATGTTGCAGAGGGAGGCATTTCACTCGGAGTTGAAAGCATCCGCATGACAGGACGTGATCTTCTTATTTTCTCTAAGTTTGGAAATCATACTATAAGAGTTTTAGTTCATTCATATATGCAGGTGGCACCCGGGGACAAGATCGATGTATCTGTTCGTGAGGGTCATATCCTTGTATTTGATGATGCTGAGAAACTTATCGGCAGATTCTGATTAAGGAAGGGAGCATATTATGGATAAAAAGAGTTTTAAGGGATATCTTTATCTTTTGCCATCAATTATCATAATGATCTGCTTTACCCTCTATCCTTTGGTTAGGGCAATTGTTATGAGCTTTCTTGGTGATTACAGCATCATCAACGGAAGCTACAAGTCAATCGGTTTTGACAATTACGAAAACTTATTTAAGGATCCGGACTTTTCCAAGTCCCTGATAAATACCAGTATCTACGTTATTTGTGTAGTGCCGGCTTCAATCTGTCTTTCACTTCTTATCGCTGTTCTTATCAATAGCTGTAAGAGATTTAAGGCTTTTTTTCAGACAGTATATTTCCTTCCTTACGTTACCAGCGTAATTGCTATCGGTATCGTCTGGAGATGGATGTTTAACAGCAACTACGGACTGATCAACTATGTGCTTGGACTGTTTGGAATTGATCCCATCCAGTGGCTGAATCTCCCCGAGCATGCTATGCCTGCTCTTATCATTTTTGCCATCTGGAAGAGTATGGCCTTTAATATTCTTATTTTCCTTGCAGGTCTTCAGACTATTCCTGAGGATATCTACAGAGCTGCAAGAATCGATTCAACACCACGTATCAGAGTATTTACAAGGATCACTGTTCCTTCTCTGGCACCAATGATCGTTTATTCAAGCGTTATCGGTATGATCGGTGCCTTCAAGGTTTATAACGAAGTCTTCTCTCTTTTCCAGGGAAAGGCAGGCCCGGCAAACAGCGCCATCACAATTGTTTACTATATTTATGACAAGTTCTACAACAGCTATAAATATGGCGTGGCAGCTGCCGGATCAGTAGTACTGTTCCTGATCATTCTTGCTATGACTCAGATCCAGCTCAGAGTAACAGGTGAGAAGAAAAAGAAGTAAGGAGAAAGAAAAGATGACTACAAAACGCAGAGTTATAAATATTATTGCTGAAATTCTTAAATATGCAGTCCTTATATTTGGCGCCATCTTTACTATCCTGCCATTTATCTGGATGATTTCATCATCACTTAAAACACCTGCAGAGCTGGTAGCAGCGCCGCCGACTCTTTTCCCTGAAGTTCCGCAGTGGGAAAACTACAAGACAGCCTGGGCTGCAGCTCCTTTTGCAAGGTATTTTGTGAACACACTTATTGTTACACTTTGCACAACCTGTGGAGTCCTTGTTACAACAGTGCTTTCGGCATTTGCTTTTTCAAGACTCAACTTCCCGGGGAAGAAGACAGTATTTTCTCTGTTTCTTGCAACACTTATGATTCCCGGTGAGATGCTTATCATTACCAACTACGAGACAATCATCAACCTCAAATGGATTGATACCTATAAGGCTATGATCGTTCCGTGGATATCAAGTGCTTTTTACATTTATCTTCTTACACGTTTCTTTATGCAGGTTCCGGAGTCTTTGTATCTGGCTGCCAAGGTAGATAAGTGTTCTGACTTTAAGTATATGCTCAAGATAATGGTACCTATGAACAAGCAGGCTATCTTCTCAATCGCAATCCTGAACATTATCAGTTCCTGGAATGCATTCCTTTGGCCACTGCTTGTTACAAACTCACAGGAGATGCGTGTGCTTTCAAACGGTCTTGTAAGATTCCAGACTGAGGCAGGCTCTTCAACGGAGCTTATTATGGCTGCGTCCTGTATGCTGGTAATGCCTATCATTATCATTTATCTGTTCCTTAGAAAGTACATCATTGAGGGTGTTACCCGTGGTGGACTTAAAGGTTAACTTAAAGAGGTCACAAAAGCCCAAAGGCTTTTTGATGATATACTATTGTTCTATTTTTTATTTAAGGAAGGGAGAAATATTATGAAACTGAGAAAAATTGGTGCAAGCATTCTTGCCATGACTATGGCAGCATCTATGCTTGCAGGCTGCGGACAGTCAGCAGCTGAGACTACAGCTGAGGCACCTGCAACAGAGGCACCTGCTGCTGAGGAGGCAACAACAGAGGCATCTGCAGAGACAACAGAGGCTGAAACAGCAGAGGCTCCTGCTGAGAAGAACATCGAGGCTACAGAGATCACTTTCTGGCACGCTATGAACGGAAACCTTGAGACAGTTCTTTCTGAGATCACTGACAAGTTCAATGCTGAGAATGAGTATGGAATCAAGGTAACACTTGTTAACCAGGGTGCTTACGGCGACCTTCAGACAAAGCTTCAGGCTTCAGCTGCTGCTGATGCACTTCCTGATCTTGCACAGGCATACAACAACTGGCTTACACCTTATCTTGATAAGGTTGTAAAGCTTGATGATTTCATTGCAACAGATTTCGATAACTGGGATGACATCGTTTCAGCTTATCGTGATGAGTGCTCAGAGTTTGGCTTCATCCACGCTGTTCCTTACAACAAGTCAACTTATGTTCTTTTCTACAACAAGACAATGTTTGATGAGCTCGGAATCGAAGTTCCTCAGACTTGGGCTGATGTAGAGGCAGATGCTAAGACAGTTATGGATGCTAAGAACATCGCATTTATCGGTTACGATGATCTTGCAGGTGTTGTTGAGGCTTCTCTTCACCAGAACGGTGAGAACTACGTTGATGCAAGCGGCGCTCTTTTCAACACAGATGGCGGTCTTAAGACATTTGAGTATCTCTCAGGTCTCTACAACAACGGCTATGCTCGTCTTGTAGGTGAGGACGGATACTTCTCAAACGTTATTTCTAACCAGAACATTGCTTGCTATGTTGGATCTTCAGCAGGTGTTTCTTACATCAAGGCTGAGGGATGGGAACTTGGAGTAGCTCCACTTCCGGGAAACACAGCAAAGGCTGCTAACATGGCCGGTACAAACATCGTTATGTTCTCACAGGATTCTAACAAGCAGCTTGCAGCTTGGGAGTACCTCAAGTACATCACAAGCACAGACGCTATGGTAGAGTGGGCTGTAGGAACAGGTTACCTTCCAATCAGACAGTCAGCATACGAGTCAGATGCTTACAAGGCATACATGGAAGAGAATGTATGTGCTAAGGCTTGCTACGAGCAGTCTAAGGACTTCTTCTTCTCACCTACATTCGAGGCATCTAACGACATCAGAAGCACTGTTCCTTCAACAGTTGAGCAGCTTGTTTATGACAAGGCTGATGCACAGACTTGGCTCGACACAATCGTAAAGGCTGTTAACGATCAGTATTAATGATATAGGGACGAAAGGTCTTGCGAACTCATGCTTGCATGAAAGTTCGTAAGACTTTGAGGACCGAACAAAAATTCATATTCTTGAATAAAATTAAGTAGGAAAAAAATTCCTTACTAAATTAAGTGGGGAATTTTTTCCCTACTTAATTTATCTCTTAAACTTTTATGAGGCATTAGATGACAAAATTAAGATTTTACAGCGGACTTAGAGAAATAGGCGGAACAGTAGTGGCAGTTGAGACAGAAAACACCGTCTGTTTTTTTGATTTCGGCTTTTCATATGCAGACAGAATAGATGACAAGGTTTGCCTGAGAGAAAAAAAAGAGGCTTTCGACTATGTAAACCTTGGTGTTCTGAATGCCATTGACGGTATCTATGAACCTGATACTGCAAAAAAGCTCGGGTTAAAGGCTTATGGCGAGACTGATAAGGAAATATTCTTTATTATTTCTCATATGCATATCGATCACATGGGAGGTCTTGGCTGCCTTGACCGGAAAGTTCCTGTCTATATGAGCACTGATTCCGCAAAGCTTTATCATGAAATGGGAATAATGGGAGAACTTGAAGTCAGAGAACATGAAAATGTTATCCCGGTGGACTACGATAGTTCTTTTACCGTGGGAGATATAAAGGTTACCTGCATTCAGGTGGATCATGACGTAATTGGAGCCTGCGGATTTTTAATTGAAACAAATGAGGGAAAGATCTGCTATACAGGGGACTATAGATATCATGGCTTCCATCCCGAAATAAGCGCAGCATTTGCAGATAAGTGTAAGGGAGCTGACATTATGATCAGCGAAGGCGTTACTATAAGCTTTGCTGACGTGGACATGCTTTCTCTGGAAGGACCTGTGCGTGAGAGGACAGAGCTCACTCTGCTTGAGGATATGAAGAGTGTCTCAGCAAGCGAAGAGGGGCTTATCGTCATCAACAACTATAACAGAAATGTTGAACGTATTCACAGACTGATCGGTGTGATAAAAGACAGTGGAAGAGTAATGGCTCTTGAGCCTGAACAGGCGGATTATATTGCTTCGTTTTATCCTGAGGATGAGTTCTGCGTTTATATTCCTGAAGCTACAGAGAATATTTGCGGAGAAGACGCAGCTAAAAAGCTGTCGGATGAAAGGCTTCTTGCTCCCGGACTTAACGGCAGGCGTATTGTGAACCGCTCTGATCTGAAAGCCTCTCCTGCAAAGTATATTCTGCAACAGGATTACAGGCATATTTACGAACTCTTTGACCTTAAAGATGTGCTTTCTTTGTACGTGCATATGGATGGAGCTCCTCTGGGAGATTACGATCCCTCTTATGCAAAATACTGCAGCCTTTTGGATAATCTTGGAATCCATTATGAGCACTGGGGGCTGGGCGGACATGCAGAGCCTTATTACCTGAGACATACGGTTGACATTATAGAACCAAAGATTCTTGTGCCGCTTCACAGTTTCAGACCTGAGCAGCTTGTCTCAGAACATGCAGGAAAGATAATACTGCCTAGGCCTTTGGATGAAATAGAACTTTAATAATATGTGGGTGTCAAAACTTGTTTTGGCACCCACATATTATATTAAAAATGTCTAAAAAATCGTAATGAAAGTATCTAAAAATTGCAGACAAGGGTAAAATAATAAGTAGTTGTTTGTGAGAAGTTGTTTTTTATTTAGGAGGTATTTTCATGATTAAACAAGAGGTTGTAGATGAACTCAGAATAGCGATGTATGAGGATATTGGCCTTTTACATGATTTCTATACGGATAGGTGGAGACCTGATGCCCTGAGGGATGCTCAGGAATATGTTCCGGGGATTACTGAGGAAGAGATTAAGGAATACTGTACACAGGATGCACCCTACGTTAAAGCCCTTTTGAAACTTGTAATAAATGTGGCGGATGATGAGGCGGCGCTTAACAGCTTATTTGATGAGAGTCCGGAAAAAGCTTATGAAACTGTGAAGAAGATCACGGGGGATGCCATTCCTTATGAGGATTTTATTGATATTCTGGAATATGGTGGAAAGCCATTTTTTAAAGCTTTTGAAGGAGCATCAACAGGAGATGAATTAAGTGAAAGTGACCTTGAACTGGTTGCCGGCGGAAGTGATGAAGAGAGAGCAGAGGGAGAGATTATAAAGATAATAGAAAAAGTAGTATTAAAAATTGTATCCTGCTTCACTGCAGATTCTCCTGTGGCTACACCTACAGGTGCAAAAGCCATCAAGGATATAAAGAAGGGAGATGTGGTTTACAGCCTTGATTCTGATGGAAACAGAGTCCAGGCGGAGGTAAAGGATACGACATCAGGAGAGGCTGCAGTAATAGAGGTGCACTTCGATAATGGAAAGGTGTGGAACACCACATCTACACAGTGGTTTTACGACGGAAAAACATTCCGCAATATATGGCAGCATAATGGACGCGATATAGTAACACTTGATGGCGTTACAAAAGTAACAGAGATCATCGAGACGGGAAGAAAAGAAAATGTCTATGATTTTGTTATCGGTGGCAGCAATGTTATGTTTATTAATTCGATAGCTGCGGAAGGTTTTGGAACCTGATACTTATTCGGCTAAGGAAATACATGTTGGTATTTCCTTAGCTTTTTATAGGAATTATCTAAGGGAAAAACTGAATTTAGAGAGCAGGAAGGAAACGGCATAAAATGTATGAATCAAAGATAATGATTTTTGGCTTTGGGGGAGTTGGCAAATCTCTTTTTAATATAATTGTTAAGGAAAATCTGTTTGCGCTGGACAATATCCTTGTTGTGGATTGTACCAGAAAAGCCTTTCGCTTTTTTGAAAAATGCGGAGGCAAAAGAGAAAACTGTATTTTGTTTAGAATGGACAGCAAATGCTATGGGGAAGTGCTGGATGAGCTTTGCCCCGGAGATTTTTTTATTTATCTCGCAGTTGGAAACGATAATTTGGTTCTTGCAAAGGAATGCGCCAAAAGAGGGATTCATTTCTTATGTACTACTGATGACACCTTTAGCGATCAGCCTTTTACAGAGCCTT
The DNA here is from genome assembly GCA_015056585.1 of Butyrivibrio sp. Taxonomy (GTDB): domain Bacteria; phylum Bacillota; class Clostridia; order Lachnospirales; family Lachnospiraceae; genus Butyrivibrio. The sequence goes on from SVFZ01000033.1 coordinate 31,722, forward strand.
TCAGATACAAGACTCATTTTAAGGAGTATAAGGAGCTTATGGATAACTCTGCCGGAGGAGCCACCTCGGTTCTTCAGTTCGGCAGCAATCCGGGGCTTATCAGTATATTGACCAAGAAAGCTCTTATAGAGATAGTTCAGAAGGATGAATCCGATTTTGTTTCTCGAAACAGGCATCACCTTCAAAAACTTGTCAAAGAGGGAGAGTATGCTGAGCTGGCAAAAGAGCTGAGAGTCTCAGCCTTTGTGGAGACAGATCTGGACACTACCATATCCGATTATACAGAAGACGATCAAACAGCTTATTCCACCTGGAGTATTGCTGATTTTGAGGGTGAGATGAATGACCGTTCAATCCAGAAGCTTGGAAGCGAAGTGACTCTTTCTGAGCATCTGGACAGAATTGGGGTATCTGTAGATGAAGTCTATTACTTCAGCAAAGAAGACGGAACTTTGGTCATTGACAAGTCAGGGAAGGATATCACTACCGGCGGATATGTAAAGAACGAATATATGGAGGGGTGCGTTGACGCCCATGAAGAGGTTTTTTCAATCCATGACTATTACACCATAAGAGATGAGGATGGCGAAATAAGCTATGCTCCGTCTGTAATGTTTGTATATCGTCCCTGTGAAATTGCTCTTAATTCCGTATATCATGAGGAGAATATCAGGGGAAGGCTCATCACTAATGAAAGGATGCTGTCCGGCGGAGAAATTATCGGGATCTGCGTGGAAGGAAAGAATTTTAATCCGATCTATGTAGGCACTGAGCTTTACTATGATAAGGATGCCATTGAAAACCCAACAGTTTTGCTGGTTTCGGCATCGGTATATGCGGCCATAAGATTTATGCACGACCATCCCGACAAAGGGGTGCTGTTTCCGGAATATCTTGATGTGGATGAGATACTGTCACATGTATCACCCTGGCTTCCTGTTATTGTCAGCAGGACAGGATTAAGTGGGAAAAGCTATGAAAGAGCTGTATAGAAAAAGTGCATTGGAAAAAAGTTTAAGTACAGAGCAGCTTGATAAGGCTATAGTTATTGTTTCGCCCTCCTTCTATCTGGCAGTAACAGGTGGGGCTGTAATGATAGCCGTGTTTTTGTGCTGGGCCTTTATGGGCAGGATACATGAAACCATCTCTGTCAATGGAATTTTTATGAACAGAGATGGGGTCCATACAATTTATTCCGAGTATGGAGGAACAATTCAGGATATATACATAGATACTGAGGACATTGTACATAAAGGACAGGTAATAGCGTCTCTGACCAATGGAAAAAAGATTATTTCGATGTTTGACGGAATAGTTACAGAACATTCCGTGGTGGAAGGGCAGGTTATTGCTGCGGGAGATTATGTGGCTAGGATAGCTGTCGGTAATCCTGATGATAACGTGGTTATATGCTATGTTCCTGTGTATGATGGAAAAAAGATCAAGACGGGGATGGAGGCAGCTATTTATCCCAGTACTGCCAATAAGCAGGAATATGGGCACATGAAGGGGAAGGTCAGTTATGTGGATTCCTACGTCACCTCAAGAGCTGAGATTACAAATCAGGTGGGAGTTGTGTCCCTGGTGGATTCCTTTTTGGAGGAAGGTCCGGTCATTGAGGTGAGGCTGGAACTGGAAAAAGATGCAAATACAGCCAGTGGCTACTGGTGGTCAAGCAGCAATGGAGAATCTATTGAGATGGTCAATGGAACGATAATCTCTGCAGATATCGCAATTAAGGAAAGAAGACCAATATCCCTTTTATTATCAGATTAGTTATTGGTCAGGGTGAAGACTTTTAAAGATGAGCAAGCGCAGATACGCAAAAACGCCAACTGTCTTCCAAATGGAGGAAACGGAGTGTGGAGCAGCAGCTCTTTCAATGATTTTAGGATACTTCGGAAAATATCTGCCATTGGAACAGATGCGCATAGAGTGTGGTGTTTCCCGAAACGGGAGCAATGCCAGAAACCTTCTTTTGGCCGGAAGGAAATTTGGCCTTGAAGTCCATGGATATCGCAAAGAGATCGATGGACTTTTGGAACTTCCTGTGCCCTGTATAATTCACTGGAACTTTAACCACTTTGTTGTCTGGGAGGGAGTTAAGAAAGGTGCCTATTACATAAATGATCCCGCCGAAGGAAGGGTCAAACTCTCCTATGAGGAAATCGAAACCTCTTTTACCGGAGTGGTTCTTACTTTTAAGAAGACTCCTGAATTTGTTCCATCAGGAAAAAGAGAAAGTATACTGGACTTTGTAAAAATGCGCTTAAGCGCCCAAAGGCAAGCCCTTGCGGCATTCGGCATTCTTGGGGCGTTTCTTATTCTGCCCGGAGTTCTGATACCGGTTTTTTCACAGATTTTTATTGACGGAATATTGGTTAGTGGTAATACAGACTGGCTTTCAGGTCTTATCATTGCCATGCTCTTTACTATGATCTTCAGAATGCTTCTGACCTATTATCGCGGCATGTTGTTGTTAAAGCTTCAGAACAAGCTTTCATTTGTATCTGCCCATGAATTTCTTACGCATCTCTTCCGACTTCCAATGAATTTCTTTGACCAGAGATATGCAGGCGACCTGGCCAGACGTGTAAATAACAATAACAGTATAAGTATATTCCTTACAAGCGATGTGGCCAGAACTGTAATGAACGTCATGGTTGCCCTCTTTTACTTGATAATTCTCCTGGTATATAGTCCCATTCTGGCATTGGTGGGAATACTAATTTCCATTTTAAATCTGACTATAACCAGGGTCAGTTCCTATATTATCGGGGACCTGGCTCTGAAAAGCCAGCAAAATGACGGAAAGCTTTTGGGAAGGCTGTATGCGGGGCTTACAATTTCGGCTACGCTTAAGTCATCGGGGACAGAGAATGAGTATTCAGCGAGACTTCAGGGGCACTACGCCGGCAGCATATTGACTGACCAGGAACTTGGAAAACGGCAGGAAATATTGGATGCAATACCGGAAGTGGGTGAAGAGATCACATCTATACTGATCCTCATATTAGGTGGAATTTTCGTTATTCGAGGGGATATGACGGAGGGCATGTTGGTTGCCTTTGGCAGTCTTCTTAATTCCTTTATGGAGCCGTTAAATGAGCTTGCCGGTTTTGTTACAGAGATTCAGAAGGCAGGCGCTGACATGAGACGAGTTGAGGACATTATGAAATATCAGGAGGATCCGAGATTTTGCATAAGGGAAAAAAAAGAAATTGATACAAAGCTGGATGGAAATATAGAACTTCAAGACATTTCCTTTGGCTATAGTATCCTGGAGCAGCCCCTTATAAAGGATTTTTCCTTCAACATACCCTGCGGTGCATCATTGGCCTTTGTTGGAGAATCGGGAAGCGGAAAGTCAACTATTTCAAAGATATGCAGCGGACTATACAGACAGTGGAGCGGGAATATTTATATTGATGGATTGAGCCTGGACAGAATACCTGAAGAAGTCCTCTCGGGAAGTATATCCTTTGTAAATCAGGATGTGGCACTTTTTTCCGGGACCATAAGAGATAATCTGACCATGTGGAACACTAATATTCCTGAGACAGATATTATAAAAGCGGCCAAAGATGCATGCATCCATGATTGTATAACTTCAAGACCCGGAGCTTATGACGCTTATGTTTCAGAGGACGGAGCTAACTTTTCCGGAGGTCAGAGGCAGCGGCTTGAAATAGCAAGGGCGTTAGCAACAAATCCCAGCATTCTTATAATGGATGAAGCCACCAGCGCCTTGGATCCTATAATTGAAAAAGAGATAATGGATAACATAAAGCGACGTGGCTGTACCTGTATTATTGTTGCTCACAGGTTGTCGGCGATTCGGGACTGCGATGAGATCATAGTCATGGAGCACGGGGAAATTGTACAGCGGGGAAGCCATGCAGAGCTTTCCCGGATTGATGGGGCATACAGGAATCTAATTAATGCTTGAATCAGGAATTCAAAGGTGAATGCATGAATGATGTGAAGCATCCAAAATATCATATAAAGGGCGGCGAGATTTTTGTCACTAAGGAGGCAGGAAAAGTATACCGCGTGGTAGAGGGCAGTGTACTTGTGTTTGTTGCGCGCTTTTTTAAGGGGAAACCCGGAAGGAGATTGTTTCTTGCGCAATTTGAAGAAGATGCATTAATACCAGGATTTGCATGCACTGACGGCGAAGAAGAGTTTAAGTTTATTTTTGTGGCTCTGGAGGAAGCTGTATTTGAAGAAACCTCGGAAAGAAGAAATTTTGCCGGGGACTTCGGACTATCTTTATCTGATGAATCTGAGTTTGAGAGCGGGATTATTGAGTTCTACAGACTAAATGCCGTAAGAGAAGAGGGCTACATATATAAGATCAGCAAGGGAGCGGAAGATACGAGAAAGCAGTCAATTGATATGATAAAGCAGGTCTTTGACTGGCAGGATGAAAAATTCTATGGAAAGAATATGCCTTCGGGAAACAGGCTTTATGACTGCGCTTCATTGCTGTGTATCAGGGAAAAGATACAGATCGCTCCCAAGGAAAAGATTACAAAGAGTTCCGGGAAAGACTTCACAGTGGAGGATATTGCCAGAGTATCTCACTTTGTCATGAGATTTATAAAGCTGCCTGATGGCTGGTACAAAAAGGACTGTGGCTCTTTTCTTGCATTTAGAGAAGATAATGGCTCTCCGATATGCATGCTTTCAAGCCGCAGCGGCAAGTACCGGGCCTATGATGGAAGCAGCGGCAAATATACAAGAGTTGATAAAGGTCTTGCGGAAAAAATAAATAAGCAGGCCATAATGTTCTACAGACCTTTTCCTGACAGAAAGATAAGTTTGCCGAGCCTTATTGCATTTGGCTTTGGCAAAGTCTATCCCTCTGATATTATTCGCGCTGCCATTCTTGCAGTCCTGGGAGTATTGATAGGCCTTCTGGTGCCGACTTTTAATGAACTGATTTATGACAGATTTATTCCACTGGGAGATACCGGCGGTCTCTTACAGGTAGGACTCATAATACTGGCTTTTTCTCTTGGGAATATTGTATTTACTGTCGTGAAAAATCTTTCTATCTTCAGATCCATGAGCTCAATGGAATATGCGGTTCAAAGTGCAACTATTGACAGGCTCTTTAATCTTCCGGAGAGTTTTATCAGGCAGTATGATTCCGCTGTGCTTGGAGGAAGAGCCATTGGAATTTCAAGAGTGTATTCCATTGTTTCAGAGAGCGCGGTGAGAAGTGTTCTTTCTGCGCTGTTATCTCTGGCATATATTACCAGAATGGTTAATTATTCAGGCGTCTTGACTCGATGGGCAGTTTTTATGCTGGGTATTTCCGCCTTTGTCAGTTTATATATTGGCATAAAGCAGGTCAGATATGAAAAAGAGAAGACTAAGGTGGATCAAAGAGCGGATTCTTTTATGTTCCAATATATCAGTCGTATCGAAAAAATAAGGCTCAGCTCCGCGGAGGATCGTGCGCTGGTTCAATACCTGAAGGAAATGATAAAATCCGGATACCTTAATTACAAAAAGGAAAAGCTCACGGTACTGGCGGAGGTAATCATAGAGGCTTCCGGGCTTGTTTTTTCAATGGTATTCTATTGGCTTATGATAAATAAGGAACTGGGGCTTAGCATAGGTTCTTTCATGGGATTCATCGTGGCTTTTGGCTCACTCTACGGGGCTGTATTTGAGATTATTCAAAACTTCTTTGTCTATAATAAGGTGTATCCCCTGTATGAAATGGCAAGGCCGATTCTTGAGACCCTGCCGGAGAATATTGAGGACGCCAGAATTCCTGATGAGATAACAGGAGAAATAGAGATAAATAACGTTTCCTTTGGCTATGGGGACGGTCAGGTCGGGGTACTAAAGGACATCAATCTTCACATAAAAAAAGGTGAGTATATTGGAATCGTAGGTTCATCCGGAAGTGGAAAATCAACTCTCCTAAAGCTCCTTTTGGGGTTTGAAAAGCCTCAAAAAGGGAAAATATACTATGACGGACAGGATATAGATGAGCTTGATAAAAGAGAACTCAGAAAGAAATTTGGCGTAGTTCTTCAGGAGGGAGGTCTTATTGGTGGCGATATCTATGATAACTTAACAATTACCTCGGCTGACTGTACCATGGAAAGGGTGAATGAGGTCGTTGAGCAGGTAGGGCTGATGAAAGACATATCGGAAATGCCAATGGGACTGTACACCATGATAAATGAGGAAGGAAGGACCCTGTCGGGGGGACAGATCCAAAGGATCCTCATAGGAAGAGCCATAATGGGAAAACCCAGGATAATCTTCCTGGATGAAGCCACCAGTGCGCTGGATAACGTCACACAGAGCCAGGTTATAGAGACCCTGGAAAATATAGACGCCACGAAGGTTGTCATTGCCCACAGGCTTTCAACTGTGGTTAATTGCGACAGGATCATAGTTATGGATGAAGGAAGAGTAGTTGAAGAGGGAACTTACGAAGAACTTATGAGTAAAAAGGGCAGGTTCCATGAGCTAGCTGCAAGGCAGGTTGTTTAGGCATAATGGGTGAATTCATGCTATAATACCATATATACATGCCTTTTTAAACGTCCATTGTCTATGGAGAAGAATATGACTAAGAATAAAAGTGTTATTCTGGGTATTATTACATTCATAATTACTTTGATCATCACATCCGCTTTTGCTGTAATTTATCTTACGGTGACTTCGGGCTCAAGAAAGGAGAAGGCTTCTTTCATAGCAAGGTCTGTATCAGACAGAATTGAAGCTGAGATTGACACCAGAGAATTTATAACAAGAGTGTTTGAGATAACGATAAATGGAAATAATACCATGATATCCTCGCGGGAGTTTGAAAAAATGGCTTCAGAGCTGTTTGATGACTATCTCGACGTGGTGGATATTTCATTATCTCCGGATGGTTACGTGGCAGAGGTTTATCCTGCTGGCACCGGACTGGAAGAGGGGATGAATCTTTTTGCTGATGAACTGGGTGGACTATATGCTGACTATAGCAAGATGTCACAGGTTCCTGTCATTATTTCGCCTACTACATTAATTGACGGAACCTATGGAGTTATTATAAGGCGTCCTGTATTTTTAAAGGACGAATCGTTCTGGGGGTTTGCTTCTGTTACCCTTAATCTTAATTCTTTTTTGACTAACATAGATATTCAAAGACTGGCGCAGGAAGGCTATGAGTACAAGCTCGTCAGCAATAACATCATAACAGGTGAAAACACAGTGATAATCGAGCATTCTGAAAAACCGCTCAAATCACCGGTAGAATCCATGATCAGTACTGTGGGCGGTGGAGTCTGGTATCTGACAATCGCTCCGACGAATGGGTGGATACATCTGTATGAGGCGCTGGCGGCATTTGCCATTGCACTTATAATAAGCACGCTATCTGCTCTGTTTATGTATGCGTACATGACCATGAAAGCAAATGCCAAGGAGCTTGAGGTGCTTTCCTACAGGGATGCACTTACCAATCTTTACAATCCAAGAAGTTATCATGAACATATGGAAGAACTTTCCAAAAAGAAGCTCCCTTATGGTCTTGTATTTATGGATCTCAATGACTTTAAAAAGGTCAATGATACCTATGGACATGAAACCGGGGATGCTCTCCTTAATATAACAGCCAAGAGATTACAAAACAGCATCAGGGAAAAAGACAGGGCCTTCAGGATTGGCGGTGATGAGTTTGTGGTTGTTCTCCACGGCGCTCACGACAAGAAGTTCTATGAGAGTGTCATGGACAGAATGAGGCAGAATGTGGCCCGTGAAGTAGTAATTGGGGAAATCAGACTCAACGTATCAATCAGTGCCGGATATGCCAGATGCCCTGAGGACGGAACAAAGCTTGAGGACGTTGTAAAGAAAGCTGATGAAGAAATGTACAATAATAAGAGAATGATAAAGGCCCAGAGAGGACAATCTGAATCTTCCAGATGATTGGAGCATAATGGCAAGCGGAACCTACGATACAATTAACAGAATATTTGATACCTTCGCAGTTACCTCAAGGAGCCGCTATGTCTATGTCTATGACATGGAAAAGAACATTTCGCGCTGGTCTTTAAATGCGGTGGACTATTTTGGACTTACCGGCGAATATATTTACAATGCGTCATCTGTCTGGGCAAACAGGATACATCCGGAAGACAGAGACAAGTATAATGAATATATAAGTCTTGTTTATGCGGGTAAAAAGGTAGGCCCCAACATAGAGTACCGTGCCAAAAACAAAAACGGCGAATATGTGGTGTGCTCCTGCAGAGGCGTGGTCATAAAGGACTACTCCGGAAATCCAGTATTTTACGCCTGCTCTATCATCAATAAAGGTATAGTTGACAACAACGATCCGATCACTCTTTTGCCTAATCAGTATGAGATGCTCAATTATATGAGGCAGCTCAAGATGCAGAAAAAAGTTTATACGATCCTTATGATCAATTTTATTGACTTTGGAGATATAAACAGACGATATGGATATGCAATCGGAAACAATATCCTTAGAGCAACAGCCACCAAGCTGCTGCAGGATGTCAAGGAACAGGGAAGGGTATACCGAGGGGACGGAACAGTTCTTGCCGTGATAACTGAACTTATGACCCTGGATGAGGTAAAAAAGTTCTATGGCAGAATGAGGAGCTTTACAAGAGAAGCTCTTGCGATAAACGGCAAAAAAGTCGGCGCGGAGATTGGCGGCGGTGTTATTATCGCCACCGACTTTAACGTGGATGAACATTCGATATATACAAGTGCCAAGTATGCACTGGATTTTTCAAAGACTCAAAGACATGGAAACCTTATTATTTTCCATAATGACGAGCTGGACAATAAAAAGAGTAACATTGAGCTTGTAGATGCTGTAAGAAGCAGCGTTGTAAACAGGATGGAAGGCTTCTTTCTGGAGTATCAGCCTATTGTGTCTTCGGTAGACGGAAGACTGGTGGGAATGGAAGTGCTTCTGCGCTGGCAAAAAGAGCCTTATGGAGTTGTTTCTCCATCTGAGTTTGTGCCATGGCTTGAGCAGGATCAGGTTTTTTATAACCTTGGAAATTGGATTCTGGAGACTGCTCTTAAGGATGCCCTGGAAATCAGACAGAATATTAAGGATTTTTATCTAAGCGTAAACCTTGCCCTTATGCAGCTCGAAAGATCTGAGTTTCGAACTACGCTTATAGATATACTAAGACGAACCGGATATCCGGCGACGGGGCTTTGCCTTGAGCTTACTCAGGGCAGCAGGCAGCTGAGCGTTGAGCACCTAAAGAGCCAGGTTGAATTCCTTAAGTCCTGTGGCGTAAGGATAGGACTGGATGTGGCTGATTTTGCTTCTTTGGACTATGTAAGGCATTTCCCGGTTGACCTTGTTAATATAGTTCCTGCGCTGACAGATGGTATCGATCAGAATATAACCAATAAATACGTTATTGAGACTATAACAGCATTTACACACAGGCTTCGTATAAGAACCTGCTATACAGGGATAGAAGATGAGGAGACTGCCAAGATAGCCAGACAGTTCCCGGTATCCGACCTGATGGGCTACTATTATGGAAGACCCTGCAAAATTGAGCAGTTCAAAGAGCTGGAGCTGTACAAAGTGTGATTATTGAACGAATTTTAGAGAACCGCATATACTGCCGGATTCGAGATAAATATCTGGTTGGAGGCATGAATGAGCAAAACCTTTAAGTACATACAAAATGAGGATGTACTAAGGACTTTTACTGAGCTGAAAGATACAACGCTTACTGAAAGACCTTTAGTTATTGCGCGCCATGGAGATTACACCCTTCTTTTGGAAAACCGCGGAGAAGATGCCCTGGGACTTAAAACTTTGAATACCGAAAAGGACAAGGTGGTCTCTGAACGTGTCTACTACGTATCAAAGACCACAAACGAGCTTGTATCGAGAGGTGTTCGCCATGCCTGTCAGAAGATGTCGGAACTTAGTGACGAGGATGTTAACCGCAAGCGTTTTCAGATATGGAAGTGGTAT
>SVFZ01000003.1 GCA_015056585.1 Butyrivibrio sp.
CCATCCGCAGCACAACTTTTTACGATGCTCTTACATCGGAAACATTTCTGTTTCTACTTTCATTATATCGACTACAAATCAAAAATCAATGCAACTATTTCACAAAAAATGTTAAATAATTGTGATATTATTATCGCTTACACAGCAGGTATGCCCGAAGATCAAATTAGAGCTACCGCAGGTCACTCGGACAGCACCATGACACGCTATTACAACAAAACCAACAACAGTACTCTCAGCAAAGAGTTACAGACCAGAATATTGGGATAAGGTGTCCTGTTAAGTCACTCACTTGGTCACTCACTTTTTTGAAAAGTGAAAATAAAAAAGCCGCTTAAAAAGCGGCTTTCCGACAATCGGAGTGACGTGATTCGAACACGCGGCCCCTACCTCCCTAAGATAGTGCTCTACCAACTGAGCCACACCCCGACGACGTTTTCCATTATATAACGCTGTGAAAAGAAAATCAATAGTATTTTTTCTCAGTCATCTTCTCTTTTCTCAACAGCAGTGTTTGAGCCCATTTCCTTGATAATGTCTTCTGCATTTTGGGAATTAACCTTCACATACTCGCAGCCGATGTAATGCTCATTTTTTTCGCCGGCTAGATATTTTAAAGCAGCGTCCACAGCACTATGGGACTGGCTGATATAATCATTGAAGACTGTTCCGATAAGTCCTCCGTTTTTTACTTCCTGAAGTGCCTCAGGAAGTGCGTCAACACCCGCAACATAGATGTCTTTGCCCGGAACAAGATCTGCCTCCTTTATTGCTTCCATAGTTCCAAGAGCCATAGCATCGTTGTTGCAAAGAATAACCTCGGGAACAAGTCCCTGTGACAAACCTTTTGCTACGATGAGCTTTGCAGTTGCCATATCCCAGTTTCCAACCTCATCCAAAAGGCAATCCATCTTTATACCTGCATTTTCCAATGTGGATACCGAATACATTGTTCTGAATCCTGCATCTATATTCTCGGGCGCCCCTTCAATCATATAGTACTGTAAAGCACCATCTTTGTTGAGGTCGAGCTTGTCAACTCCAAAATCTATGAGAAGTTCACCCTGATAAATACCGGATTGTCTTGCATCACATCCAACATACGTCACATCAAGATCGTACTCTTCCCAGTTGGACTCCTCCTCAGCACTGGGTTCACGGTTTATATAGACCAGGGGAATATCATTTGCCACAGCCTGTTCTGTAATAGAATTGACTATCGAAGCATTGACAGGATTAACTATCATTACATCGACTTTCTTTTCCACCAGCTCCTCAACCTGAGAAAGCTGAATCGCCTGATTGTTTGAACTGCCAAGAACTATTATATTGTCTTTGGAAAAGCCAAGTGAAACAAGATAATTAACCATTTCCTCTGAAAACAGTGACATAAAATCATCATTAAGCTGATAAATACAGATACCTATTCTGGCGTTGGAGTAAGGAGCATCAGAAACAGAGGTGTCTACATCTGCCTTTTTGTAGTCAAAATCAGACGAACACCCCGTAACAATAAAAATCACAGCCATGACAGCTGCTATAAAAAATAAAAACTTGTTTTTCATTTAATATACTCCGATTAAATTTAGCTTATTCAATTATATCAGAGATAAATGAAAAGTGTTAATTACTTTTTTTGTGCAGATAATCAATAAAAACCCACAAAACAATAAGAAGAACTATTCCTCCAAGCAAAACATGTCTCATTTCAATCCTGAAGATACTGTCTTCCTTTTCAAGCAGACTCTCCTTGGGATCCTGGTAAAGAAGTATTCCCGGAACAAATGAATGTGTTTTTACAGTAAGAACATCAGCATCCGGAGTAGAGTCCGGCAAAAGAACAAACTCTCCCCCTTTATCGGCAAGCACAAAATATGAGCGATTCTCTTTTATCAGAAACAGAGGAATATCCATCTGAAGTTCTACATCATCAGCACAGCTTAAAATGTCTGTCGGTGCATCATTTCCGATTGTCTTTTTTACATCCACATCTATGAGTATTCCTTCGTTCAGATTGCCTATAACCGCCTCATTCTGCTCTATAGCTTCCCGATACTGAGTTTTTAACAATTCATCTTCAATCTCATCTGTGACAGCAAAATAGAAGGTAATCTCAGCCGAATTACCTTCACTTATTCTATCAAGTTCTTTTGGAGTAAAACACGAGGATACTAAAGTTGTGTAATCGCCAAACCTGAAATTAGGTGCTGCAACCAAAGTCTGGCTGGATGAATCCAGCACAACATCAACTCCACCATTTCCGTATGATATATGAGTTACTTCGTGCATAGGACACCTCTTTATGATCTATTATGATTACTGCTCAATCGCAGTGGTTCCGTCTTCATATTTTATCAGCCAGTAGCCTTCGCCACTGCCACAGTCTTCGTGGTACTCCTTATCGACTATCACAGGCTCCTTTAAAGACTCTTTTCCTGATTCATTACTTTCGCTTGCGCAAGCATCTTTATCCTGAATACTTTCATCTGTATTGCTGCCCACATAAGCGGCTGCAAGAGGTACCTCGTCTTCAGGAAGTTCTTTATTCTCAAGTTCCCTATAAATCACCTTGTCTTCATCATAGCTGATTATCACATCCCTGCTAATATCAACCACAGGTATGTCTTCATCTTCCCTGCCTGTTACAGCTTCTCTTAGCGCATCGCGATAGTCCTTGCTATGACTGTACAGAACAATATTTGATGTAAAAAAGAAAAGAACCAGTCCGGAAAAGAAAAGGCTAAGACCTAAAAATCTCTTCATTAACTTTCGCTCCTTGTCATCAAAATAATATATCAAATCTGTCAAAAACTGACTTTGTATTCTTTTTCTTTTTCAAGAGGTCCGGCGGGATATGAATCATACGTCTGCTTGTAATATCCGCTTCCTTTGGCATTTTGCATCTCTGCGTCAAAAACATACCACTTGCCTGCTACCTTAACTTCTGTCCAGGCGTGAGCTGTCCGCCCTCCGAGAGAGGACTTAACCGTGCCTGTGCATACCCTCGTATCATATCCAAGGCCTTTTGCCACATAAGCAAAAGCTGCAGCATAACCGTAACAGTTGCCCTTCTTTTCGCTTAAAGTATTCTGAGCATATTCTTTTACCCATTGTCCTGATGGCTCCTGGGTGCTTCTTTCATAGCTTATACTGCCAGCCACATAGTAAAAAGCTGCTTCCAGCTGCTGTTGCTGCGTCATTGAACCTGTGGAACTGGCTGAGACCACCGCCCCTGCCAGATTCATAATATTACTATATGGAGATGTAACCGTTCCATCTGCCTCTTTCCACTTAATTCCGTATTCCGTGTGGATGAAATGAGCTCCGGGAACCTCAGACTCCTTTAAATATCCCGAAGCCTGAGCCTCAATTACATCCCTTACCTGCTGCTTTATCCCGTCAGCCACACCATGAAGCGCATTATTTCTAATTGTCACAACGCTTGCAGGAATAACCGCTCCCGAAAGAGCAGGCGGAAAACACACAAGTTCAGTCATCTCCTTGTCATACAGGCAATTCGAATAAGATGTGAAATAAGGATTGTTTTCACTCACTGTTATCGACTTTAGATTATTCAGATTTCTGAACGCATAATCCGATATTTCAGACACATCACTTCCGATATGTATTGATGTAATACGATAATCACTCTTAAAAGTGGTGGCATCCAGTTTCTGAAAACCTGACGCTTTTGATGAAATTGTAGTTGCGGCCATTAGAATTACAGAAAGCCCCAGTCCCAATACTTTTCTTAACATTAGTCTGTCTGCCTCGGTTTCTGTGTTGCAACATCAAATTTGCTTCTTATCTTCGAGTACGAAATACCGGCCTTTGCATCACCGCCCTGATTAGGATGTTTCCCATAGGCTGCAACGGCTTTAATAGCGTCTCCGTAACCCTCCTGACCATCCGCAATCACCTGACACCACTGGTCATCCCAGGTATTGGCGTTGACATGCACCCATGTTATTCCGAGATAATCAAGGATAAGCCCCAAGGCTCTTGTGGAACCTGCGCAGGAATACTCTCCTCCGATAAACACACCGTAGGCAGTCCTGTACATCTGGCCCGTGGTTGTATATGTACCAAGGTCGCAATATGCTCTCACTATTCCGGCTGCATAAGCTACCTTTTCAATTTCTTTTACCTTATCCGTTGCTGTCTTATTGATTCCATCGGCGATCTGCTTGGCAATACTTCTTGCCTGGACCTCCTGATCCGCGGTCATACCTCCGTTCCCGTGAAGGGTCTTTGGAATGATAACCATATTTTCCTTGCCTGTAGGAACAACAAATTCTGTGCTGTCACCGATTAGCCTGTTCGCCACACGCTTTTCTTTTTTGCCGAATATCACATAGTGCTCAATCAGCTTGTTGCCGTCTGTTCCAAAGGCTTCCCTTAAATCCTGATAATTCAGATAATAATAAAGCGGATTATATTCAGCGGAATAATCATGTCCGTTATATTTTCTTGTAGCTTTGGAAAGCGCTGTATAAGGATCCGCAGCAAGTGATTTTGTCTCGTATATCGGAGATATAAAAAGGCATATTGAAAGGAAAGCAGCTATTACCAGCCCTATGGATTTTCTCACTTTTTTACTCATAAAGCCCCCTTGGCTTAAAGCCGATTTAAACCTTAAGGCATAAAAATAATGCCAACAAGATTTCATACATTAATCTTATCGACATTATTTATAAAAATTATAACTACTGAATTCAGATAATTTTAAAACTTATTAAAGAATATATTCCGGAACTGATTAGCTGTTGCTTCTCCTGATATTGATGACCATAATCGCCATGAGGCAAAGAATGATCAAAACCAGACGGATTTCCGCGGGGATCCCCACATCGCTTGTATCCCCTCTTCTGGCACCAAGAACCTGCGGGCTGTCAGTGTCATCTGAAAAAGAGATATCGCCTTGAGCTGATCCGGTTTCATTATTCCTGCTCAAAAGAGCTGTAGTACCATCGCTTTTTCTCATTTCCCCAAGAACGATTGGAAGAGCTGTACTGACAGATTCAGAAGCATCTCCGGGCAAAACAGACTCTGTGTCCGGCAAAGAGCTATTTCCCTTCGAAGTTCCTCCATCTGACGGTTTTACAAGAATGAGCCATCCGTTTTCTTTGGTGACATCATACATGGCTTTATAGCTCTTTCCATCGCTGCCGATGATGTCATAATAAGTGATCTCATTTACAGACTCTCCCGGTCCTGTCTGGCTTCCCACAATGCTTGTAACAAGTCTGTGCCCCGGCAAAAGAGATCCTGAAGATATAGTCACGTTTTCGTTGGTAATGGTTTCTCCGTTGTCGTTCTGAACAGTAGAACCTGCAGTAATCGTGATCTTGCGCTGAGATACTGCATTATCTAAAGGAGGCGTCTTTATATCAGTATGTGCATCAAGTATTTTTCCGCTTACGTCCCTGATAATAATATCTGCAGGTGATACCTCCTTTCCTTCAAAGAAAAAAGGTATCTCATAGTTGCCCGGATTTTTGACAAAAAGATATGCGCTGTCCACATTTATGTTAAACGCAATTCCCATGAAATCAAAGGTTGTTCCGGGAACATTTGCCCCCACCGAATTGAGCTTCATTAAAACAACGCCTCTGAAATCTCCATACGGGCCGTAGGTGTACTGAGCACTATCGCCGTTTGCCATGTCTGTGACCCTTATAACATAGCCGCCTATCAGATGTTCCTCGCCGTCATATTCAAATGGTGGCTCAACATTGGCAGAATATATCTCAAATTCAAGATCGGATTTCACCCTTTGTTCCTCGGGCTTTTCCGACTCTATGGGATCTGCAGGCTCTGCCGGAGTTTCGGGTTCTTCCGGCTCTACAGCTATTTCTTTTGGCAAAACAATTCCATCCACATGGATAAATACATCCCAGTCAGGATATGGTGTTAACGCCTGCTTTATTACATACCATAAAACATATTGTGTGTTGGGATCAAAAGAAGGATAAACCCTTTGAATATCTGCCACCGACGGCACCTGTAAAAGCTTACCACTGACGCCGTTGGACGCAGTATAGCCATCATCGCACAGATTAGAAGTAATATTATTATCATAGACGAAACTGTCTGTCAGAACAGCCTCATTTACTCGAATTCCACCGGAGTAGTACTGCGTGGGCTGATCCGAAGGTTCATCAGGAATAACCGCTTCTTCCACATTTGTTCTGATGTAGAAGCAGGCGTCTAATCCTAATGAATCGGAATCATCCACTGTATACACTTCTGATTCTTCCCCCGGCTTATCCTCTAAAGCCGGTTTTAATTCTTCAATTTCAGTAACGGGAGTCTCTATCTCTGATTCTGTGACATTTCCTTCAGCCTCAGATTCAATGACCACATCATCGATCTCAAGTTCATCAGCTGTATCATCGATCTCAGGATCCGTTGAAACGTCATTATCATCATATTCGATGACGCTTTCGTTTTTCTCAGATTCTGCTGCCATATCAGCGACCTTCGGCTCTACAGCATAAGCATTATAGCTGCTATTCCCCATAGCAGAAAACACCATAGCAGACACAGCAAAGCCTGCTATAAGCTTAGTAAATCGCCCTATCATCGCTAATAAACATCTCCCTCATCATATTGAAAAATCAACTTTTAACATACTTAAACATAATAACAGATTTTTTATCACATCTTCAATCATATTAACATGTAAATTTGTTGCAAATCTTCTTCTGTATTATTTTTTTGATCAGATTACTTTCATGGCATCAGCCACAGATGAAACCCCGATGATCTCAATATTTTTGCATGTGCCTTTAAGTTTTCCCTCCAGAGCCTTAGGTACAATACAGGTTTTAAAGCCAAGCTTTGCTGCCTCCATAACCCGGCTCTCAGCCATATTTACCGACCTTACTTCTCCGGACAGGCCCACTTCTCCGAAGGCAACAACGTCGTCACTTATCGGCTTATTTCTGAAGCTTGAAATAATTGCGAGACAGATTCCAAGATCAAGAGACGGCTCTGCCACCTTCATTCCTCCTGCCAGGTTGACATAGGCATCATAGTCGCCCAGTGACAGCCCTATTCTCTTTTCAAGAACAGCCATCAAAAGATTTACTCTGTTATAGTCTGTTCCGTTAGCCTGCCTTCTTGGAAAACCAAAGTTTGTGTGAGTTACAAGCGCCTGAACTTCAATCAGTATGGGTCTTGTCCCCTCTACAGAACAAGTGACAACAGAACCGCTGGCATTTTCAGGTCTTCCATCCAGCATAAACTCCGAAGGGTTAGCCACCTCTACCAGACCTTTTTCCTGCATCTCAAAAACGCCTATCTCATTGGTGGAGCCGAAGCGGTTCTTTACAGCCCTTAAAATACGATAAGAAGCATGACGATCTCCCTCGAAATAAAGAACAGTATCCACCATATGTTCAAGAACTCTGGGGCCTGCAACCTGACCTTCCTTGGTAACATGTCCCACGATAAACACCGAGATATTCATGCTCTTGGCTATTCGAAGAAGGACTCCCGTGGATTCCCTTACCTGGGACACACTTCCGGGAGCTGACGCTACCGTCTCGTTGTACATGGTCTGGATAGAGTCAATAATTATAATTTCCGGTTTACTTCTGACAATCGCTTCCTCGATATTTGAAAGATTGGTTTCGCACATGAATTTCAGGCTCTCTGAAAACTTTCCGATCCTCTCGGCGCGAAGTTTTATCTGTCTTAAGGATTCCTCACCCGAAACATAAAGAATATCCTTATTATCCGCAGAAAGATTACCTGCCACCTGCAAAAGAAGCGTAGACTTTCCGATACCCGGATCTCCACCCACAAGTATAAGGGAGCCCTTTACAAGTCCGCCTCCCAATACTCTGTTGAGTTCTCCGATATGTGTATCCGCCCTCTCTTCTTCGTTTAAAATTATTTCCGAAAGAGATAAAGGCTTTGAATAATCACCGGATAAAGAGCCTTTTGATCCACTTCCTAAAGACTTTGATGAAGACTTAGGCTGCGGCTTTACAGTTTCCTCCACAAAGGTATTCCACTCTCTGCATCCGGGGCATTGTCCCATCCACTTACTTGATTCATATCCACAGTTCTGGCAAAAATATACTGTTTTTATCTTGGTTGCCATTAATATGTTTTTCCTCCCGTCGCTCCCCTAAAGAGCGTCTATCTAATAGGATTTACAGAATAATAACCTCTTAATGAAAAACAAAAGGGGCCTCCTGCCGAAACAGAAAGCCCTAAGTTGCAAAATTTTACTTCTCTACTCTTACCTGCGCCTTTCCCCCCTGAGAAAGCTCCACGCTAAGATTAAGCTTTCCCCCAAGGTTTGTGCTCATCTTCCCTATACTATTTCCATTTACGAACACACTGTACTCAGTGTTCTCTAAAAGACCTAATGTAATCTGGGCATCATTTTCGCCCTCAACCGAAAACTCCACGCCCTTGTCAGTCTCCTTAAATCCAATAACCGCAGTTCCCGGAACTGACTCATATACAAAGTTTTCATTGCACTCAAGCTTCGTGATATCCTTGAAAGTCTTGACCTTGAGCAGGTTTCCGTTATGCTCAAAATTCTCTTTCTTTTTCTTCTCCGGAAGCTCATAATTACCAAAACTGATACTTCCATCCTTCTCAGCACGAAGCAACTGTTCAACGACAGCCATAGTTACCCTCCTGAAATCTCTTGACAGGGCCGTCTGCATTCTATCATCCTGTAAGCTTACCTTATAGGAAAAACCGTAAAATAGAGGCGGTCACTGTTACGCATTTTTATTAAGTTACCTTAATTATAATAGAAGTTCCCGGCATATCAAATTAAATCTTTTTAAACTTTTTAATTTGATTTTTTCTTTGATACAGTGGTCTTCTTAGTAGCCTTTTTTGCCGGCTTTTTGGTATTTACAGCTGCTGTTGTCTTTGTTTTGCGGGTAGTCTTGGTGGTCTTTATATTTGCCTTTTTCACAGACGTCTTGCCCTCTGCTGTGGAAAAGATGATCTTGTCATCCTTAAGACCCACGGTAACTGCTGTGTTGGCCTTAATATTTCCCTTTAGGAGCTCTTCTGCCATTGCATCCTCAATGGTCTGCTGGATTGCTCTCTTAAGAGGTCTCGCTCCCATCTTGGCATCGGAGTGCTTATCCACAAGGAACTTCTTGACTGCGGGCGAAATAGTAAGGTCTATGCCCATCTGAGTCTTGCATCTCTTAGAAAGGTTCTGGGAAAGCAGAGTTACAATCTCCATCATTTCCTTCTCTGTAAGAGTATGGAATACCATGATCTCATCAATACGGTTGATAAATTCAGGCTTAAAGAGTCTCTTAACTTCCTCCATAACCCCTGACTTCATATCTTCGTAATCTTTCTTTGCGTCTGCTCCGGCACCGAATCCCAGTTTCTTGGGATCAACGATTCTCTGAGCACCCACATTGGATGTCATTATAAGGATCGTATTTTTAAAGCTTACCTTTCTGCCCTTTGAATCTGTGATGTGACCGTCATCCAAAACCTGAAGCAGAACGTTAAAGATATCGGGATGTGCCTTCTCTATCTCATCAAAAAGAATTACCGAATAGGGGTGACGTCTTACTTTCTCAGAAAGCTGTCCGCCATCATCAAATCCCACATATCCGGGCGGTGATCCGATCATCTTGGATACGGAGTGGCCTTCCATATACTCAGACATATCAACTCTGATAAGTGCATTCTCGTCGCCGAACATAGCTTCTGCAAGTGCCTTGGAAAGTTCTGTCTTGCCTACACCTGTTGGACCAAGGAACAGGAATGAACCAATAGGTCTGTTAGGATCCTGAAGTCCCACACGACCTCTTCTGATAGCCTTGGATACTGCCTTTACAGCATCCTCCTGTCCTATAACTCTCTTGTGAAGCACAGATTCAAGCTTAAGAAGCTTTTCTGTCTCCTTCTCAGCTATCTTCTTTACAGGGATTCTTGTCCACTCGGCAACAACCTCTGCGATATCATTTTCGTTTACAGTATATCCGGAAGACAATTCTTTTTTCTTCTCAGCATTCTTTACACGGTTAAGCTTGCCTAAAAGTGTATTCTGCTCTTTATTAAGCTCTCCGGCTTTTGAAAAATCTGAATCCTTTAAAGCCTGCTCAATTTCTCCGTCTAGCCTTTTGATCGTATCCTCCAGCTCTTTAACCTTTGGAGAAGTACCCATTGTACGAAGTCTTACCGCACTGGCAGCTTCATCTATAAGGTCAATGGCTTTATCCGGAAGATTTCTGTCATTTATGTATCGCTCCGAAAGGTCAACAGCGGCCCTGATAGCTTCCGGAGTAATCGTAACTTTGTGATGTTCCTCATACTTGCTGACGATTCCGTTAAGAATCTCGATTGCCTCTTCCTTGGTGGGTTCATCCACATTTACAGGCTGGAATCTTCTCTCAAGTGCAACATCCTTCTCTACATACTTGCGGTATTCAGTGATTGTTGTGGCACCGATCATCTGAATCTCGCCTCTTGCAAGAGAAGGTTTTAAAATATTGGAAGCATCAATAGCACCTTCAGCGCCACCGGCACCGATAAGGGTGTGCATCTCATCCACAAAAAGAATGATATTTCCGTCATCTGCTACTTCCTTGATGACCTTCTTGATCCTCTCCTCAAACTCACCTCTGTACTTAGATCCGGCTATCATACCGGACAGATCCAGAGTAACAAGTCTCTTATTCTGAACAGTAAACGGTACATCGCCTGCTGCTATACGCTGAGCAAGTCCCTCAACTACGGCTGTCTTGCCCACACCCGGCTCACCTATAAGGCAAGGATTGTTCTTGGTGCGGCGGCTCAATATCTGAATGACCCTCTTGATCTCACGCTCTCTTCCCACAACAGGATCAAGCTTGCCATCAATGGCAAGAGCTGTAAGGTCACGGCTGTACTGTGCAAGGATAGATGCCTTCTTCCCGCCCTTGGGAGCAGTCTTTTTGCCAAGATCCTCTTTTACCAGATTGGGATCTTCTCCCATAGCTGCCAGAGTCTCTGCATATATCTTCTGAACAGGCACATTGAGAGTGCTGATAAGTCTCACTGCCACATTCTCTCCCTCTTTAATAAGGGCCAGCAAAATATGCTCAGTTCCGGTCTTGTCAGCTCTGAATCTCTCAGCCATTCTGTGAGCCTCTTCAAGAACCTTCTCTGCTCTCGGAGAAAAGCCGTCTTTATCAAGTGTACGCACACTGCTGTCCGGGACGATAAGATCTCTTATCATGTCCATCATGCGCGATTCATCAATTCCATTATCTAAAAGGATTCTGGAAGCGACACACCCATCCTCCAGGATAAGCCCCATAAGGATGTGCTCTGTGCCTACATAATTGAGTTTAAGACTTCTGGCAGTTTTCTTGGCAAGCTTAAGTGCATCAGAAGCCATAACAGTAAACTTAGAATCCATACATTTCTTCCTTTCCCTAATAATATTTTATTTAGAATTTATTGCATTTTCTCATAGTTGTCATAGAGTTTATCCACGAGACCATGAATCTCATCACGTCCTATGCCCTTACATATCGCTCTGGCAAGAACCACAGCAAGTTCAGATTGTGCCTCCTGAAGTGCCTGCAATTTGTCGATATCAATTGCAATGATGGCACCTCGCCTTCTGTCAATCTTAACAAATCCCTCCTGCTGCAGGATTGAATATGCCTTGTTGACAGTATGCATGTTGATACCGATGGTATCAGCAAGCTGCCTTACACTTGGAAGCTGCTCCCCTTCACGAAACTGAGAAGTTGCAATTCCGAGGATAATCTGATTACATAGTTGCACATATATGGCTTCATCACTATTAAAATCTATCTCTATTATCATGTGATGTCTCCTTTCTGTGATAACTTTAGTATAACAGATATTACAAATTATTCAAGAATATGGAAAAATGGTCAAAAAATACCTGCCCACAGGCCGTGAGCAGGTATTTTCATTATAATTCCTTATAAAATTTCATAATATACAAACATCTGCATGCTTGTATTTTAGACTTACAATACTGATGAAAAAACTACTTATCATCATCCAGATCAAGGAACTCAAACTCGAAATCATCATCGTCACCGATAAAGTTTCTGGCTTTTCTCTTAGGAGCAGCCGGTCTTTCTTCATTCTTGTGGGATTCCTGTCTGCGGGCCTGACGTTCCTGAGCCTCTTTTAAAGTGTTTCTTGAAGGACGCTCCATCTCTGCATCCTCATCTCTATCTCTTCTTGAAGGACGCTCATCCTCTGAAGCTCTGCGAGCAGTACGTTTCTCATATTCTTCTTCAGCAGGTCTTCTTGTAGGCCTTACAGTTCTCTCTTCTGCATTTCTACGGCTTGGGTGCTCATCATCTGCAGTTCTTCTTACAGTTTCAGCCTCAGCATTTCTTCTAAACGGTCTCTCTGTCCTCTCGGATTCAGAATTTCTGGGAGTTCTGCCATTATCTTCGCGAGCAGGCTTCCTTGCAGAGTAGCGATCATACTCTTCTTCCTCTTCTTCATCCTCATAATACATATATTCTCTGAGTTTGAGCACAAGGACAACAATTGCTGCCACCAGAATTGCTGCAAGGATTCCAAAAATAATTGCAAGCCTTTTATATGTGCTGCTCTGCTTTCGAAGAGTATTAACAGCGTCTGCACTCTGCGCTGCCTCTATAAGTTCTTTTACCTTAACTCTGTATCCGCCGAAATTATCATAAAGATACCAGACTCCATTGCCCTCATCATCAGCTGTATACATAAGTGAATATGCACCGTCTCCTGTTGATGAATCAGGTGTGCTGCTCTCCTGAGTCTCTGTATTCTCAGTTTCTGTTCCTTCCTGAGTTTCCCCCTCAGGATTCTCGGTAACTTCAGTATTCTCGGTTGTCTCAGCCGGAGTATCCGAAACAGCTACAAGATCGCCTCTTACAAATCCAACCTTGCCATCACCAAAAGTAATCTGGTACCAGGTCTTGCCGTCTGTTCCGTTCGCCTCACCGGTAATTGTTACTGTCTCGCCTTTTGCCACCTTACCAACTGAATCGTAAGCTGTGCCTGCGCCTTTTCTTACGTTAACGCTGTCTGCAAGAGCTGTGGCATTTCTCTGCTCTGTGGCAGTTGCCTGAGTCTCAGGAAGTGATGCTGCACTCTGAGTCGCTGTAGCTGTTGCGCCGGAGCTGGAAGAACCGCCCTTTTTATTTACAAGGTCACTTCTTACATAACCAAATTCGCTCTTATTTACATAAATCTTGTACCATACATAGCCTGAAGCGTCTGTGGCCTCATCAACAATGTCTACTACATCTCCGTTCTTTAGACTTGATACCTGAGTTGCAGTAGTACTGGCAGCCTCTCTTACCTTTACATTATCTGAAATTACAGTTCCGGTTGTCTGTGTGTAGGCAAGGGCTTGCACCGTACTGCCTGCAAAAACCGTCACTGCAACGGCCATTGCCATAGCGAAACCTGCTATTCTCTTTCCCAACGTTTTAATCATTTTACCTCCTTCGCATCATCGATAGCCTTTCCAATATCGTGACGCATATACTTATTCTCGAAGCTGACCCATTCAGTAGCTTCATAAGCCATTTTGCGGGCCTGTTCCAGAGTATCTGCCTTAGCTGTTATTCCAAGAACTCTTCCGCCATTTGTAACTATTCCGGCATCAGTAGCCTTAGTTCCTGCATGGAAGCAGTAATAACCATCTTTTCCCTTGAAGTTCTCAAGTCCTGTTATGAGTTTCCCCTTCTCGTACTTTACAGGATATCCATCGCTGGCAAGGACTACACAAACACATGCTTTGTCCTCAAATTCAAGGTCCAAATCTGAAAGTGTTCCGTCGATGCAGGCATTAAACACATCAATAATATCAGTCTTAAGCCTTGGAAGCACGACCTGCGCCTCAGGATCACCAAATCTTGCATTGTATTCAAGTACTTTTGGTCCGTCGGGAGTGAGCATAAGTCCAAAGAAAATAACTCCCTTAAACTCTCTTCCCTCTTTAGCCATAGCTTCAACAGTCTTGCCGTAAATGTGCTCACGGCAGAATTTATCAACTTCCTCTGTATAGAACGGACTGGGTGAGAAATTACCCATACCGCCTGTATTAAGTCCGGTATCTCCATCTCCTGCTCTCTTGTGATCCTGGGCAGAAGACATGAGCTTATAGGTTTTGCCGTCAACAAATGAAAGAACGGATACTTCACGTCCTGTCATAAACTCTTCGATAACCATGTGATTGCCGGCATCACCGAACTTTTTATCTTCCATGATCTCTTTTACGCCGGCTTTAGCTTCCTCAAGGTTCTGGCAGATCAAAACGCCCTTGCCGAGAGCAAGTCCGTCAGCTTTAAGAACAATAGGGAACTTGGCGCTCTCAAGATAATTAAGAGCAGCCTCTGCATTATCAAAAGTCTCGTAAGCAGCTGTCGGTATACCGTATTTCTTCATAAGATCCTTGGAAAAAGCTTTGCTTCCCTCTAAAATAGCTGCGTTCTTCCTTGGTCCGAATACTCTTAAACCTTCAACTTCAAAGGCATCCACAATTCCGCCTACAAGCGGATCGTCCATTCCAATAACCGTAAGGTCTATCTCTTTTTCTTTTGCAAAAGAAACAAGCTTGTCAAATTCCATCGGAGTAATGGGTACACACTCACAAAGTTCGGCAATTCCGCCATTTCCCGGTGCACAATAAATTTTTTCAACCTGCTTACTTCTGCTAACAGCCTCAGCAATCGCATGCTCACGGCCGCCTCCGCCTACAATCAAAACCTTCATCTTTTTTCCCCTTGTTACAGCAAAACTATTTCAAAACTAAAATACTACCTTTTATATTTTTTCTGTCAGATCACAAGCTCATCATATCCATCAATAATTACTTTGTGATCATTTACTTTCACTTTGCCGTTTGCAATCAGATCGATTGCCATTGGCATGATCTTCCATTCAGCCTGCTCCATTATTCTTCTCTGAAGCGTCTCCGGAGTATCATCATCCCTTATCATAACGGGCTTTTGTAAAATAATGGGCCCCGTATCTGTACCTTCATCAACAAAATGAACTGTTGCTCCCGATACTCTCACGCCTCTCTCAAGAGCTTTCTCATGAACCTTGAGCCCGTAAAACCCGGTTCCGCAAAAGCTCGGGATAAGCGCCGGATGAATATTGATGATCTTGTTTGGAAATGCCCTGACCACTTCCTTGGGAATAACCACAAGGCATCCGGCCAAAACAATAAGATCAGGTGCAGCATCCAGAAGGATCTGCAAAAGAGCTTCATTGAACTCCTGTCTCGTTGCAAACTCCTTGGGGCTCTTGACCACATAAGGAATCCCGGCCTTTTTAGCCCTTTCAATAGCATAGGCATTTGGATTGTTACTGTAGACAAGACCAATTTCCGTATTTGTGATCTTGCCATCATTTATCCCGTCAATAATCGCCTGGAGATTTGTACCACCTCCGGACACAAGTACTGCGATTTTCACTCGTCACCTCGTAAAAAGTATTCGCATGCACATTTCAGTTGACTTCGTCAAGGTGCATGCTCACTCTTGTTTCACTTTCTCACGCCCGAATTCACTTCGTGAATTCTTCGCATGCACATTCCAGTTGCCTTCGGCAAGGTGCATGCTCACTCTTGTTTCACTTTCTCACGCCCTCATCAGCAAGTGATTCGGGCTGAAGCCTTATACCAGCTCTACGCCCTTTTCTCCGGCTTCGCATTTGCCCACAACCCATGCTTTGTCGCCGGAAGCAGCGATAGCCTTAAGTGTTGCATCAACATCCGCAGGATCTACTGCAAGCACCATTCCAAGACCCATATTGTAAGTGTTGTACATCATATGCTCCTCAATCTCACCCTTTTTCTGCATAAGAGTAAAGATCGGAGGAATGTCATAGCTGTTCTTCTCAACAACTGCCTTGATTCCATCAGGAAGCATTCTTGGAATATTCTCATAGAAACCGCCACCTGTAATATGGCTGCAGCCCTTTACCTTAACGCCTGCATTCTTGATGGACTTCATCATCTTTACATAGATTCTTGTAGGAGTTAAAAGAGCTTCTCCAAGAGTGGTTCCAAGTTCGTCATAATATGTCTCAAGACTCTCTTTTGTCATGTCAAAGACCTTGCGGACCAGTGAAAATCCGTTTGAATGAACACCTGTTGAAGCAACGCCGATGAGCACGTCTCCCGCCTTAATGGTGCTGCCGTCAATCATGTCCTTGCGGTCAACTACGCCAACAGCAAAGCCTGCTACGTCATATTCATCCTCAGGCATAAGATCAGGATGCTCAGCTGTCTCACCACCAATAAGAGCAGCGTCAGACTGCTTGCAGCCCTCAGCAACACCCTTTACGATAGCTGCAATCTTCTCAGGTATATTCTTGCCACAGGCAATATAATCAAGGAAAAAGAGTGGCTCGCCGCCGGCACATGCTACGTCATTGACGCACATTGCAACCGCGTCGATTCCGATGGTATCGTGCTTATCAAGAAGGAATGCCAGCTTGATCTTGGTACCTACTCCATCGGTACCTGATAAAAGGACCGGATCATCCATTTCCTTGATCTTCTTAAGTGAAAAAGCTCCGGAGAATCCGCCAAGGCCACCCAGGACCTCTTCTCTCATTGTCTCCTTAACGTAGCCTTTCATCAGTTCAACTGATCTGTAACCAGCCTCAATGTCAACGCCTGCCTTCTTGTAATCCAATGCCATTTTTTACTCCTCATTTCTTTTTATCATCACGATCATTTCTAAATAATCTGTGTGTCACTTTAAGAAAATATATCAGTTCATCACTTAGTAGTTTTTATATCCGACCTGCTGCAGTTTTTTATCCTTCTCAATTACAGAGTCTTTTAATGCTTCCTTGTAATCCTTGAGTTTCTGCAAAAGCTCCGGATCGCTTGTAGCAAGTATCTTAGCTGCAAGAATACCTGCATTTGCGCCTCCTCCGATAGCCACGGTAGCTACCGGAATACCGGTTGGCATCTGAACTATACTGTAAAGGGAATCACGACCACCAAGGGATGTGGTGTGCATAGGAATGCCTATAACAGGCATCGGGAAAATAGCTGCACACATACCGGGAAGATGAGCGGCCATTCCGGCGCCTGCAATAATTACCTTAAAGCCTTTCTCCTCGGCAGTTTTAGCATATTCAAAGAATTCATCAGGTTCCCTGTGAGCCGAAATGATCCTCATCTCATAACTTACCCCAAGCTCATCGAGTACCTGCGCTGCTTTTGCCATTACCGGCATATCAGAGTCACTACCCATTACTATCCCAACTTTTGCCATGATTCTCCTCCATTTATATGGCATGAATTGCAGCTGTGAAAAAGAATTGCTTACAATTCATCATATTGTACTCTTAGTCATTCTGTATCATAACACACCACAAAATATTGTGCCACCTTTTTCTGTTCACACATTTTTGTGACTGAATTGCACATTCATTCGCGGCTGTTTTCACTCATCCATAGGTCGGTTAAGTTCTTCGCATCCCTCAAGAACAAAGCGGCCGTTTCTGATGATGGTGGTGCTTGTGCCGTCTTTTCTTACAGCACTTATCTCTCCCAGTTCATCATAAGGAAGTGTGATGTCTGTATGGCAGTTAAAATATGCCTTGCCGGGCTCAGTTTTTCTCTTTAGTGACCACTCGTTATCTCTGGCGATTATGCTTTTCCCATCCGGGTTGTAGGTTGTGGTGTCCTCTTCATATGTATAGCAGGTATCACCTACAGCAAAGTGGGGACCGGTCTTCTCCGCAATAAGTATTGGAAGCTTATCTTCGATACCGTATTTTCTCGCAATAACATAAGCTGTGGTATTCGTACCTATGGCAAACTCTCCTATAGGAAGCGTCTCATGATTAAAGAGAATATTGTCGCTTATGTATTTGGAGTTTTCCTCATCGCTTTCGAAGTTTGTACATTTATAGGAAGAAATAAATCCATCCTTAAAGGTTATCTCGAGATTCTTAAAGAAAAGTCCCTCAAGATAAACACCCGAAACATGAAGTACGCCCTCTGTTCCCTTAAGTATCGGTGAAGTAAATACCTCTCCCACAGGAATATTAACATCTGCCACACAGTTCTCAAAATTGGTTTCCTTTGAAGGGTCCGCAAGTTCATGGAGCATAACCTTCATGTCTGTGCGGTTTTCGCCCATTCCCTTTACAATTACATACTGTGCCTTGTCAAGAGCATCAATGATCTTCTGCTGGATCGTCTGATAGAGCTTATAGTCAAGAGTGTTGATCTTTACAGTCTCATTAAAGATCTCTTCAAAGTTGTCGCCGATCTCTGTCTTAGGGAAAGAAATGATCGTAAAGCTTCTCTCCTTCATAATGATGTAATTGTTCATGATCAGGCTGTTCTGAGACATGTAATCAGTAAGCGCCTTCTGCTGCTCCTTAGTCAAATGAACCGCATCCTTATTGGGAACAGGAGAAAAAGGCTTCTCTCCGAAGGTCTCTATTACAGCAGGACCGCCATATACTTTGGCCTTGTCCTTGTATTTTTCTCCTGCAGCTCTTGCTGCCTCAAGCCTTCTTGTAACAAGATTTGCATCCAGGAAAAGACCTATGTCGTCCTTGTGGTCATAATCAAACTGCTTGTTAGGTATAGCGCCGTAGGATGAGCTTCTCCTTGCACTTCCGTTTCCTACAAACAGAGACATAAATGAGTTTGCAATCGTAGATTTAAGACCGATCTTTTCAAAGTTTTCGATAGCTTTTTTGACAACTCTCTCAAATCCCAGCTCGTAAACAATAGACGCTGTCTTCTTTTTGGTAATATCTTTACCTGTCACTTCAAAGCCGATGCGATAACCTTCTGTAAAAGTGGAAGCCATCTTGTCGATGTCCGCCTCAGGAAGGCTGTTTAAGTGCTGAGCCATCTTTATCTCGTTGTCTGAGATATACTCACCGAATTTGTAGAGATAGCGAATGTCACTTAAATTGCTTGAAACAATGGTCTCCACAGGGAAATTCCTGTCGGAATCCACCATACATCCAAACCTGATGATCCTCTCATCCTCGGTATAATCTGACAGAAACCAGTAGATGGTATCCTTGATGGTCTGCGCTTTGGTAACAGCGCCGTTTTTGTCATCACTAAGGAATGCGCCGAATATTTCTGCAAAAAGCTCAAGCCTTATAACAACCTCAAAGAGCTTGTTCTCAAAAGCCGGCCCTATAATGCTCCTAAGTTCAAAGTAAAGAGCAGATAAAAGCTGTCCGTATTCCTTTCCCAGCTCAGAAACCGCATAAGAAGGATTTCCATAGCTTTTTCCATAGTTCTCGGGAAGAATATCCTGATAGAGCGCATGGTTTCTGTCCTGAAGCTCTTTAAGATCAGCCTTTTCCAAGCCGCCCTTTTGTATAAAATCATAATTTTCCAGAACAACCAGCAAAAAATCCAGGACAGTATGAAAATAAGCATCAAACCCCTTATTCTGTGAAAGGGCCAGATGCTCATCCTTCATTTCCTGTAATCTTTCTCTGCAGAGAGAAAATCTCTCCATAATAACTTCCTTGTCCACAGAGAATTCATAAATAAGTTCATTTTCCATATCAGATAACTCCTTTATCAGATCAAATTACTCCAAATCCCAAAAGGATAAGGAATATCACAAATGCTACGGACAATGAATTCAGAATTATTCCAAGATTGGGAAAAAGATTAAAAATATCTTTCTCAAATTTGGACATTATACCCAAAACAAGTCCTATGACAGAAAATATCGCCGCAAGAAAAGCTCCTGCGGCGTATTGCACACGTGCCTGTCCTCCATTTTTATATGAAAAGAAAACACCGCAGACGAGAGTAGCTACAGAAATAACTCCCAGTGCTGCCGACATTACACCCTTTTCCGGGTGTCTGTTGTCAGTAAACATGAAGCGGTCTCTTGAAGGCTCCATCTTCTTAATAATTATATGAAATTTGGATTTACCTTTCCCCTTGCTCATGCTTAGATGATTACGTTCTTTCTGCTTCCGAGAATCTTGGCGCCACTGATTATAAGAAGCACGCCTGAAGCGATTCCGATTACAATTGAAATAACGCCAAATGCTATGTTTAATGCACCTGTTGATCCAAGAACCTTATATGTATGCTCGTTCATCTTAAGCCCTCTCTCATTCTATGTTTACTTATTCCTTATTTTGCACCATATTCAGAATAATATTCGTCGATAGACTTCTTGATATCTTTGGTAAGGAGAACCTCGCCATCGATAGGTCTGTTGTAAAGATAGCTGACTACATCCTCCATTGTAACAATGGCGCTGGCACCAAAGCCATATCTCTCCTTGATTTCGTCAAGGGCGCTCATATCTGAATCCTGACCCTTTTCCTGTCTGTTTAAAGAAACCATGAGTCCGACGATATCGCAGTCTGCCTGAGCCTGAATGATCGGCACTGTTTCTTCTATGCTCTTACCGGAGGTGGTAACATCTTCAATAATAAGGACTCTGTCACCGTCGCGAAGCTTACTTCCGAGAAGGATTCCCTTATCTCCGTGATCCTTGATCTCTTTCCTGTTGGAACAGTATCTGATCTCTCTGCCGTAGAGTTCGCTTATAGCCATGCTGGTAGCGACTGTAAGAGGAATTCCCTTATAGGCAGGTCCGAAAAGAACATCGAACTCAAGTCCAAAGTTATCGTGAATGGCTCTTGCATAGTAATTACCAAGTTTTTTGAGCTGTGAACCTGTCACATATGCTCCTGCATTCATAAAAAAAGGTGACTTACGGCCACTCTTTAATGTGAACTCCCCGAATTTAAGGACATTGCTGTCCACCATAAACTCAATAAACTCTTCTTTATACCTTTCCATACTCATATGCTCCTTTATTTATCTGTATTTCTATATTTATCAAAATCCCTTTGACAATAATTTCCTCTATTTTGTCGGCAATCACAAATAGATTATAATACCTTGTACTGATTACTGCATCAAAAATTTCTTTTCATCTTATGATTTTTGCAAAGCATTACTGCCTGCCCTGTTGCAGCCCGCTCCGATTCCCAATTTAAGCGCTCCCTTAGGACATGTCTTTACACATTCGCCGCATCTTATACACTCTGCACTGTTGGGATTCTTAACCGGGTTTACGTTCATCTTGCAGATTCCGGAACATGCTCCGCAATGGACACAGGCTTTTTCGTCAAAAGACATTTTAAGGAAACTTATTTTCTGGAACAGGGCATAAAATGCCCCCAGCGGACATACATACTTGCAGAACGGCCTGTATATAAATATTGAAGATACCACACAGACTATAAGAATGGCAAACTTCCATCTAAATAGTGCTCCTGCAGCAGATCTCATTCCACTGTTTAATAAAACCAGCGGGATTCCACCCTCTAAAGTTCCCACAGGACATATGTACTTGCAAAAGAAGGGATCCCCTGTGCCAAGCGACGACCTGTAAAAGAACGGAAGTGCAAACACGAAAAGGAAAAGAACAACATACTTGAAGTATCTAAGAACTCTGTCAAGCCTATCAGGAACCTTTACCTTAGGGGTTGGTATCATATAGAGCAGTTCCTGTATCAGGCCAAAAAGACACAGCCATCCACAGATAAATCTCCCCACCAAAAGACCTATGGCGGAAAGATATCCTACTACATAGAAAGCAAATTTTCTTCTTCTGGCATCAAAGACAGACTGCATGGCACCTATGGGACACGCCCCCAGTGCTCCGGGGCACGAATAGCAGTTCATTCCCGGAACGCAAAAATTCTTAAGCGGTCCTTTGTAGATTGTGGCAGTAAGAAATCCTTTAAGATTTCCGTTCGACAATATGCCCCATCCTGCCTGAACAGCTTTTCTTATGGCCTTATGTTTTTTTAAGTTCCGATCACCCAATTCCGATACACTCCATGCAGATATTAGTGGCTTTCTTATTTACTGTCTTCATCTCCCCTCTTGAGATGCCAAATACGCAGGATGCAATGGCAGCTAAAAGGAGGATAAAAGAAATCAAAGTCCTGGTTTTTCCTTTCATGATGCGCTCCCTAAGCCTCAGCCCTCATTTAAATGACCTGTAATTATCTGTTCCCAAACCTCTTTTGCATTGCTTCCAAGTTCAATGTTTCCTAATATATTCCCTTCGGAATCAACAAAATATGTAGTAGGTACAGCCTGGATTCCCAGATTCTCAAGAAAATCAACCGGGCAAACAAGTACAGGATAAGTGATCTTTGTCTGATCGATTATAGCTCTGGCATCGGCAATTACTTCCTCGTCAAAATTACCATCCTGATCTGCCACATCACAGGTAAGACCCACAATCTCAAATCCCTGATCCTTATATTCTCTTTCCAGTTCTCCAAGGTCAGGCATCTCGTTGATGCAAGGACCGCAGAAGGTTCCCCAGATATTGAGCATTGTTACCTTGTTATCCTTGATATAATCTGAAAGCTGTACATCATTAAGGTCCAGATCTTTAATAGTGTAGTTCATAAAATCCACAGAACCGGTTGGCATATACTGACTGTTATCATCAGCAGGTGCCTGTTCGCTTGCAGTCTGCTCCTCTGAAACAGCCTGTGAAGGCTCATTTTCCGTAGTTTGCTGCTCCTTGCTGCTTCCACAGCCTGTGAATATAAGAAGAACAGCCGCTGATACAAGAATTGCAGAAATTGATTTTTTCATCTGTTTTCACCTCACATGACACAAGAACGTATACGCAGTTTTACATAAATCTATGCCATTATTGTATACGGCAAAAGAATTGTTTGCAATTATAAAAGTCATTTAGTCGCTTTGCTCCTCTTGTAAACTTACATGTGCTTAGTATATACTTGAAAAAAATAATAAAGAGGTGTGACATAAATGATTTCAAAATTGATTGACAGGATCGTGAATACAGGCGCTCCTATCGTAGTGGGCCTTGATCCCAAGCTGGATTTTGTTCCCGAAGAAATGAAGAAGAAATGCTTTGAGGAAAAAGGCGAGAACCTCGAAGGCGCAGCAGAAGCCTTCTGGCAGTTTAATAAAGAGATAATCGACCACATCTATGACATAGTTCCAGCTGTAAAGCCACAGATTGCAATGTACGAAGAACTGGGAATCCCGGGGCTTATCACTTTCAAGAAGACTGTGGAATACTGTAAAGAAAAAGGTCTCATCGTTATCGGAGATATAAAAAGAGGCGATATCGGATCCACATCTTTGTCCTATGCGGCAGGCCATCTTGGATCAGTTACTATAGGGGGCAAAACCTTTAAAGGCTTTGATGAGGATTTTGCCACAGTTAACCCCTACCTTGGCTCTGACGGAGTTAAGCCTTTCATTGATGTATGTAATAAAGAAGACAAGGGTATCTTCGTTCTGGTAAAAACGTCAAATCCCTCCAGCGGAGAGTTTCAGGACAGACTTATAGATGGTCGCCCTCTCTATGAGCATGTGGGCGAGCAGGTTGAAAAATGGGGTCTTGAATCAATGGACGGTTCTTACTCCAATGTAGGCGCAGTAGTGGGCGCAACCTATCCTGAGATGGGCAGAGTTCTTCGAGGTATCATGCCTCATGCCTACATTCTTGTTCCTGGCTACGGTGCTCAGGGCGGAACCGGAAAAGATCTTGTGCATTTCTTTGACAAGGATGGCCTCGGAGCAATTGTCAATTCTTCAAGAGGAATTATTGCAGCATGGAAGAGTGATGCCTACAAGGAATTTGCTGACGGCAAAGTAGGCGAAGCTGCAAGAGCTGCTGCCCTTACCATGAAGGCAGATATTGAATCCGCACTCAGGGCTTGAATCACAATCTGAAAAAACATATAAAGATTCATCAAACTATGATTATAAGTGCAAAAACGCGCCGCCGGGTATACTCCTGCGACGCGTTTTTATCAGCGCTTTCTGTTGGCGTAAGTTATGAAGAAATCATCTATGGCACTGATCAGTTTTTCTTTAGGCATGGACTTTAAAAGATACTTCTCCGGCTTAAGGCTTACAACCTTCATAACGCTGTCCTTATCATCCTTTGCAGTAAGGAAAATCACAGGAAGATCTTTAATGTCCTGTGTATTTCTGATTTCTTTGAGAACATCGGGTCCGTTCATTACAGGCATCTCATAGTCAAGCAGCACCAGATCCACCGGAGTCTGTGCCAGAAAAGAAAGTGCTATCTTACCGGAACTTGCCATATAAACACGATACTTAACAGAAAGCCATGTTCTCATCATCCTGAGCATAGCTCCGTCATCGTCGATTATCAGGATCTTCTTTTTCAGACTTTCATCTATATTGCTGTAATCAAAAACGGTATCAAGCTGCTCGGAAAGAAGTTTTACATCCAGCGGGCGCAGATATGTCTCCTGAACCTTTTCTTTTGCAATATACTTAAGTCCCAGCGTGAGTTCTTCCTTGTTCCCTATAAGATACAAGAGGAATCTTTCCGAATCTATGGCCTCATTCAGATACTTTAATACCGAAGCATCATCCTCAGACATATCTCCCAGGTAGAGAAGATAAATACCGGGCTTATCGGGAAAATCCTTAATGGCATCCTTTGAAGGAAGTACACTTTCAACAGCATACTTCTCTTTTTCCAGCCCCTTTTGAATCGCATTTACCATAAAACTCTTCTGATTTCCTATAAGTAGTACGCGTTTTATCATAGTTTACCTTTCTCAAGTCAAGAGTATCTTCAAAGAACTTTTAACAGTCCATCCCTGTCTACTGCAGCCATAAGCCGCTTTATTTCTTTATGTTTGGCCTTGTACTCATCTGGAATCCTGTAATCCTCCAGCATGCTCATAATATCATCAGCACTGTCAAAAAATGATCCCGATACAAATTCTTTTATGGAAGCATATGCCCCCTCAAGCTCCTTAGGGTCTATCTCTTCCTTGTCTGAATCATCTTCTTCGGAAAGAACGCTGAGTTTCGTATTATAACTTCTGTAGAGTTCCAAAAGCTCAGGTGTAAGATCATGTATTTCCTCTATCCAATTGTCATTTCCACATTTTTCAAGGTATTCAGCTTTCTCTGAAAGGTCTATAGCACCGATGGCCTTCGCCGAACTCTTAAGCCCGTGAACATATATAGTGTAATTAGGAATATCTTTTTCCCTGCAGTATTTTTCTATCAGCCCGCTTCGTTCCTCAATGGAAAGCAGGAAGTCTTTCATGACATCAACTGCCGCCATAGGTGATCCGCATCTTGCAATAGCATACTCTATGTCTACGCCTGTAACCTTAAGAAGACTCTGCATTGCCTCCTTTTCCAGCATACTTTCTTCATGTGCGGTAGAAACAAATCCTTCATCACCCGGCATTGATACCTTTTCTTTTGTAAGGTATAAAAGGATCATCTCTTCAAGTTTTCCCGGATCTACAGGCTTTGACATGTAGTTGTCAAAACCTTCGTTTTCGTACATCTCTCTGGATCCGGAGATCGCATTGGCGGTAAGGGCAATCACAGGCGTATCTTTGTTTATGTTGTCCTCCATCTCCTGCATTGCATGGAAAGTCTGGATTCCATCCATCTCCGGCATTCTGTGATCGAGGAAAATAAGGTCATATTTCTTTTCCCTTACTTTCTCGATGGCATCCATTCCCGAAGTTACAGTATCCACCTCAATCTGTGTAAGTTTAAGAAGTCCCACGATAACGGTAAGATTTGTCTTTGTGTCATCGACCACAAGAACCTTTGCATCCGGAGCATGAAAGCTCTCCTTGTACTCGGCAGTATTCTTGATAGATTCCTTATAGGTGGTGGCAAAATCTCCGATCGGCTCGCTGCTTGCAACCTTCTGAACCAGGGCAAAAGAGAATTCACTTCCCTTTCCGTATTCGCTCTTTACACTCAATTTGGAGTCCATCATATCCAGAAGACTATTCACAATATTTATTCCAAGTCCGGTACCCTCGATGGTTCTGTTTCTCTTTTCATCAATCCTCTCAAAAGCAGTGGACAGTTTTTCCATGTCCTCATCCTTGATCCCTATTCCGGTATCGGTTACTTTGACCTTAAGCATGATGCTTTCCAGATCATTGTCAGTCAGGATTTCTCCGTAATAATCATCGTCATCAGGCTCAATCTTTTCATAATCAATATCAAGAGTTACACTGCCTGTCTCTGTATATTTGATGCCGTTTGTGATTATGTTCAGAATACACTGTTTTATCCTGATCTCATCGCCAAAGAGAATGTGCGGAATTTCCTTATTAACATTGACTTTAAATTCCAGGTTCTTTTCCTTTGCCCTGACTATGGCCATGTTGACAAGATCGTTTATCATTGAGCTGAGTTCATACTCCACAGGTATGATCTCCATCTTCCCGGCCTCAATCTTTGAAAAGTCAAGGATATCATTTATAAGCGCCAAAAGAGTTCTGCTGGAACTCTGGATATCTCTGGCATACCTGACTATTCCTTCGTCATCGCTTTCCCTTATGATCATTTCATCAAAACCAAGAACCGCATTTATGGGAGTTCTTATCTCGTGGGAAATATTCGACAAGAATCTGCTCTTTGCTTCATTGGCCTGTTTTTCAATCTGAAGCTGATCTTCAATGCTCTGCCTGCTCTTAACAAGCTCAATATATTCCATTAGTCTGTAGAAAGTCAGATCCACCGCATGATAGAGCTCTTCAATCTCATCTTTGGTGTTTATGCTCAAGTTATGAACTTCATTAACTTTTTCATTAATCTTAAGTTCATCGGAGTTATAAATATCCGATACTGCCTTGGAGAGATTTCTTATGGGATCAGCGATTCTTCTTTGAGCATATCTGTTCACGAAAATGGCAAGTGGAATAACTATGATCGATATAAGCATTGCCAGCTTCACACTAAACTGTGAATTTCTAAGTCCCGTGGTCACGGAATACTCTTCGGCTGTTTTAAGTGACAATTCATATTCCTTTTCCAGCCTGAAACTGACCTTGCTCTCAAGCAGTTCAGCATTTTTAACATCTCCCCAGTCTTCATCAGGCAAATTGACATATTCCGTTGACAGATTTGCATATTTCATCGTGGGCACAAGGGTATTTGACGCTATCTCTGCTGACAGGCCGAGAATTATGGCTTCAAACACGATGACCTGCATTACTACCAGACCGATACGCGATCTTCCTTCAACTTCGTACCTGTCATCATCACTCAGCCTGCTTCGATCCACATAATACTTTCCGTTGTTCAAAAGAAGTTTTTTCTCATCCGGAGCATATTTATAAAAAATATATACTACAATGCAGCTTAATAAGATCCCGGGAAATTCATTCAGGAAATAATAAAACATTTTTCCGGCATTTAGACCTGCAATATTGTTACCGGAAAGAAGCCATAGCATGATTCCCCAGAACACCCCTGTCTGTAACTGCAGCAAAACAATGGCTAAAACAGTCATCCTTTTGTTTTTGAAAAAACCTTTCTTAGTCATGGCATCTACAGAACATGACACCAATAGCAGGATGAATGTAAGATAGGAAAAACTGCTGTAAAGTATCGTCTTATAAAAGAAGATTATCAGCACAGTCATCATACCGGGAACATTTCCGCCAAAAGCCGAAACCAAAATGATCGGAATATATTTTAAGGCATAAGCAACCCCGGACTGCACATAGTCTTCAGTATTTATGTAAATTACACGATTACTGTATACTATCTGTACTATTGCAGCAGTGATAACCATAAATGAATTTATAAAAAGTCTGTTTTCAAAAGCTTCTTTTATGGAAAACGATCTCTTTTTCCTATCCATTTGTATCCCTCAGCCAAAAAGCTATAAAGGTGAACTATTTACATATGTCCGTCGCGATGCATTGAAAATTTATCCATAGGGTAGTTCTCTAAATTCTCAAGAACCTTTCTGTCATCAGCCTTTGAAAGAAGGCTCTCTCTGGCCTTATTGATAACAGATATATGTCTGTGTTTGGAAGGCCCTCCGACACATCCTCCGGGACATATCATGCCTTCGATGAAGTCCTCCGGAAGTTTATTAAACTTAAGAAGTGTCAAAGCCTTCTTGCACTCAAGTCCGCCATGCGCTGCAAGAAGCTTGATGTCATCGGTTTCCTGACCTCTCTCGTGCATACATTCGATAACAGCTTTGGCAACTCCGCCGCTTCCGGCAAATCTCTTACCAAAGATAGACGACTCCTGATATGTCTCTTCTACAGGTTCAAACTTAACATCCTTAGAGCGCATAAGAGCTCTGAGTTCTCCGTAAGTTACAACATAATCCGCATTGTCTTTTACCGATTTGTCCTGTGCCTCAGCCTTTTTGGCGATGCAGGGGCCGATAAATACCGTTATGCATCCGGGTCTTGTGGCCTTAAGGTATCTTGAAATAGCGCACATAGGCGATACTATTGAAGACATATTGTTCTCATACTGCTCCGGGAAGTGTTTCTTAAGCATATTGATAAATGCAGGGCAACAGGAGGTGGTCATCTTTTTACCCTCTTTAAATGCCTCGGCCCACTCCTCAGACTCATAGGCAGCTGTCATATCTCCACCAAGTCCTACCTCGATCATGTCGGCAAAACCTATTTTCTTAAGGCCCTCTCTGATTGATGCCATTGAGATATCCTCGCCGAACTGTCCCTCAGTGGCGGGAGCGCACATTGCAATTACCTCTTTTCCCTCTTTGATGTGCTTAATGATGTCTACAAGGAATGTCTTAGAGCCAATCGCTGCGAAAGGACAGCTGTGTATGCAGTGTCCGCATTGAATGCACTTATCCTCGTCAATCTTGCAGTAGCCATACTCATCATAAGTGATGGCTCCTACTGCACAGGCTTTTTTACAAGGTCTCTCCAGGTGCACAATAGCCGTATACGGACAGGCTGCTGCACATTTTCCACATTCTTTGCACTTTACAGGGTCAATGTGCATGTGTGTATCGCCGGGAGAGATGGCTCCAAACTCACAGGAGCTAATACACGCCTTTCCCATGCAGAATCTGCAGTTATCCGTCACTGAATATGCTGAGATCGGACACTCATCGCAGGCAGGATCTATAACCTGCACAATATTTGTGGAATCCGGATTGTAAGTGGGGTTCTTAGCCATAGCCAGATTTATCCTCTGCCTTACAATCTCCCTTTCTTTATAAATGCAACATCTGTATTCAGGCTTTGGCCCCGGAATGGTTTTGTGTATAAGCTGCTCGATATGGGCCTGATCGTTGAGCCCTTCCCATTCAAGCCTGCACACCTCCTCCATTATTTTGTGCTTAAACCTGTTCATGCTTTCATCATTGTTTACCATAAAAATCTCCCTAACCTTCTTTTTCTCTTGCCTAATGTGGTCTTAAAGCTTTACTTTTTGTTGATCATACTTGCCAGGTATCCTGCTCCAAAACCATTATCAATATTTACCACGCTAACTCCGCTTGCACAGGAATTGAGCATTGACAAAAGAGCTGCCAGTCCGTTAAAGCTTGCTCCGTATCCGACGCTTGTGGGAACCGCGATCACAGGGCAGTCCGCCAAACCACCGATCACGCTTGCCAGGGCTCCCTCCATGCCGGCTATAGCTATTATCACGTTTGCCTGCATGATCTCATCAAGGCTCTTTTTATCCAGAAGCCTGTGGATTCCTGCAACTCCCACATCATAAAGACGTACAACTCTGTTGCCTAACACCTCTGCCGTCTTTGCTGCTTCCTCCGCCACAGGCATATCACTGGTTCCGCCTGTTGCTACAACAATTCGTCCAACGCCATCTTTGGGATCCGGGTGCCTCCCGGCAATTCCAATCCTGCTCAGTTCATCGTAAGTAAAATCTTCGATTACTCCCTTTGACCTTTCAGCAAAATATAAAGCAGCCTCTTTGGACATTCTGGTTATCAGTACACTTTTCTGCCCTTTCTCTATGAGCTTTTGAGCAATTTCCAGGATCTGCTCTTTCGTTTTGCCTGCGCCATAGATGACCTCTGCCGTTCCCTGTCTTATTCCTCTGTGGGTATCGAGCTTTGCAAAGCCCATATCCTCAAAGGGTGCCTCTTTTAGCTTCAAAAGGGCTTCATCTATTGATACTGCACCTTCCTTTACACTTCCAAGAAGATTTTTTATTTCTGATTCTTCCATATATAATTTTTACCTTTGTTTTTTTACTTTTTCGTGTATAATTATTATTTAGTGCGCAATTACGCATTTTACCACTAATATCATTTTAACATATTTTCAGACTATTCCTTTCAATTAATGTCTGAAAAAAATATAAAGGAAAAAATGTATGAATATTCACTTATGTAAAGGCGATGAAACTTTAGAACAGGCTCTTACTTATATCAACGAACACGACTCAGAAGGCAGAAAATATACCTTTGATAAAGAGGCTGACCGCTGTTATGTGGGCGATGAGGCATTTGCAAACGCTCCCGTCCTTATAAACTATAAGAATAAATACTGGGCTCTTCATATTGTAGAGTAATAATGGATTCATGAGCAGGATACTATTATGGATAAGATAAAAAAGACTTTTTTAAACTATATATCGCAGCCTGATTTTAAAAAGCGCCTTATTGTTATGAATATCGGTGTTTTTCTTATGGGATTATTCCTGTCACTTCTCATTAAGGTTGACCTTGGCACAGATCCCTGCACTTTCATGAACTGGACAATCTCGGAAAAACTTGGAATACTGTTTGGAACCTGGCAGCTTCTTCTGAATGTGTTCCTTTTCATAATTGTCATTCTTTTCGGAAGGAAATATATCGGCTTTGGTACAATTGCAAACATGGTTTTCGTCGGTTATATAGCCAACTTTTTCAAATGGCTCTGGGAAAAGACACTTCCTGACTATATCTTCACGGATATGCCATACAGGGCGGTGGTATTTGTGCTCGCACTTTTTCTCTTCATTATCTCCGTGTCCTTTTACATCAATGCAAACATGGGTGTTGCGCCCTTTGACGCAATTCCGCAGATTGTATCCGAACGTGTGCTTAAGAAGGTTCCGTTTGCAGTTATCAGGATGTGCTATGATTTTCTCGTTATTTTAGTGGGCATTATCTTTGGCGGACGACCTAATATCGGAATAGTACTTATGGCCTTTTTCCTTGGACCTGTCATCTCGGTAGTAGGTAAATTCTTAAACAGACATGTGTTCCACTTATAATCTCACAAGCAAAAGTTTAAAGCGATACGTTTTTCATTCATATTTAATCGCATACTAAAAGACGCCGGTACTGATTCAGCACGGCGTCTTGGAATTTTAAATACAATATTCAGTTGTCAAAAAAAATATTATCTTATCTTTACGAAAGCAACTGCCTTCTTAGTTTCTACAGGCTGTGTCTTACGAACTATGTTGGCTGTATGAACATGATACTCAGATTCATAGTCATCATCTTCCAACATACTGCCGGCACCAAGCAGATCCAGTGCCTTGTACTTGCCGTATGATAG
The DNA here is from genome assembly GCA_015056585.1 of Butyrivibrio sp. Taxonomy (GTDB): domain Bacteria; phylum Bacillota; class Clostridia; order Lachnospirales; family Lachnospiraceae; genus Butyrivibrio. Next base: position 31,348 of record SVFZ01000003.1, read on the forward strand.
GTTCTGCTCCTTTGCCTTGATTGCGTCTGACATGATTTCGATGCAGCTCTGACTCATGCCTCTTTTAGTCTTCGCGGAACTTCTCATTATTCAGTTTCCTCCATCTCATAAGAAAATTATTAAACGAAACGATTTGTGAAAGTTTGTTTCAGGCCCCTCAACCTTGGTTTTTCACAACTAAATTTCATTTAATGGATACATTATATACCATAAATTCTGAAAAAGATATAGGAAACAAGCCACTTTGCCCTGCTAAATAATTAAAATTTTATGAAATTAATTTACTGTTTTTTTATATACGTTAATGTGATAACAAAATTTTATTTCATTTCTGGATTCTTATTCTCGGATCCCCTGCTAAATAGTTAAGCAGCGCCTGTCTTGCGTGTTCTCTGTCAGTGGCTTCTATGCTCACTGTAAATTTGTAAGTGTGGTACTTAATTTCGCCTTCCCGGTCTTTCTTTTTCTCCGCCTCTTCCATGGCTTTTTCTTTGGTATCTTCACTGGTCATTTCCATGATGTCGGCAATGGCAAACTTCTTAAACATCTCTTTATAATTGTCGTCATGAAGATAGGTCTCAATGAGATTTAAAGTATTTCCGAGGTTTAAATATTCTCCATGAAGAAAAATCTCCATATCCATAAGATCGGTCTCTTTCTTCATAAGCTCCTCATTCCATTCAAGCTCTTTATTTATTATATCCTGAGTTTCATCGCCGTGTTTTTTTTGCCAGTCCAGCAAATACCACTTCCATATCTGAAAACGCTTGCGGTTAACATCCTCGTCACTAAGTTCCGACATCTTCTGACAGGCATGGCGAACACCTCTCGATACAAGCTCGTTTGTGGTCTTTGATACGTAGTAGACACGTTCAGAGACCAC
>SVFZ01000034.1 GCA_015056585.1 Butyrivibrio sp.
AATCTCGTTTTAGACAGCTCTTCCAGGCAGCAGAATTAGAATACCCCTTGTTTTTTGCGTTACTCTTGCTCATTATGAATTACTCCTCCCCGTTGATAAATAAATCCTAGAATAAAACCAAACGCATATCTATTCACTTACTATAAAAACCTTTGCATAAACAACCATTTAAAACCGCCTTGTTAGTTCGTTATGTCTTAATTACATAATTTCGTAATGCGAAATTTGTGCATGTTGCCAGTTAATCGTTTTCGTTTTTTTGTTTATATTAGGTCAATCAAAATCTATTCATTTTTATTCAGCAAAAAAGCGACGCAGCAATATTACCGCGTCGCTTTTAGCATATCTGTAATTGTATTATTAATTCTTTGGTTCTGATAGATTCTGAGCCTGCATCCATCCGGTATATTCAAGGATTGAAGCCTTGTCTATCTTTGCCATGTTGTGTCTCCATTCACTGGGCTGAGTCCCCATTATCTCTGAGAAATGTCTGTTATAACTTGACACCGATCTGAAGCCAACCTGCTCTGATATCGACAAAATCGACTCCTCCGTTGTTCTTAAAAGTATACATGACTGAAGAATTCTGGTGGTATTAAGGTAATTGAGCGGACTTGTATTCATGATCTCATGGAAAACTCTTCTGAAATGCGTCTGACTAAGGTGGCACATATCAGCCAGATCCTCAATAGGAAAATTCATCATATAATTTTCCTTCACATAATCAAGCGCCGGCGAGATTACTATGGCATTTTCATGTATATCCTTATTAGTCAGCTCTTTTCCCTTATTAGCAGAATGAATTCTCATAAGTTTCATAAAAAGAGAGAGCATAAGTCCCTTTACAGAAAGCTGATAATTCACGCCTTTGTGCTCAAGCTCAAACATTACCATGCTAATAATGTTGTAAATATCCGGATACTCACTCTTGTTAAGAATAAGCTGAAAGTTCTGAAGCATGTCAACGAACACTTCCGCATATGGCGAGGAATCATCAAACACTCCCTTTAGCAATTCATCCGGTTGAATAAAGATGTATGACCAAAGGCTCGCTTCGCCCTTGGCGCTGTATGTGGTATGCGGAACATTGCGGGAAATGAATGTCATGTCCCCTGCCTTAAAGGAAACAGGAGTATTATCAAACTCGATAAATCCACTATCCGTGTGGCATATACCAATTTCAAGACAGTTGTGAAAATGCAGTTTCCCCGATTTAACATCCGAAATATGCCATCTGTCCCCGGTTAAAAGGAGCACCGGAAAATTCATCGGAAGCTCATAATTTCTGTATTCTATTACTGTTTTTTTAGGTTTAGCCATTGTACTTTTCCTTTAATGAAAACAACGTGAATGCGTATATTTTACATAATCAATTATACTTAGTCAAATAGTTGAAATTGCACAGTTTTTTTGCTTACATGAATAGACATTTCGACCATGTACTAATATAATTTGCCTAAATTGAGATATTTCCCATTACTTTTTTGATCAAAAACAGGAGTAAAAAATTCATGGCAAACTTAATCTATGATAAAGCTCAGATTGAAACAGCTATTGATTCGATCGTAAAGAGAACAATGAGAATGGACCTTACCTGGGATTGGCCGGGTGGAGTTGCTTACTACGGAGTCTGCGAAGCTTACCTTGCTACAGGCAAACAGGAATATATCGAGATGCTTAAGGATCGCATAGACGAGTACATAGAGCTGGGGCTTCCATCCTGGACAGTTAATACCTGCGCTATGGGCCACGCCATGCTCACTCTCTACGAATATACAGAAGATGAAAAGTATCTTGATATTGCCAAGAGTAAAATAGACTATCTTGAGAACAAAGCCCTTAGATTCGGCGATAATGTTCTTCAGCATACTGTTTCTGTAAATAACGATTTTCCTGAGCAGTGTTGGGCGGACACTCTTTTTATGGCTGCATTCTTCCTTCTAAGGGCAGGCGTTCTGTTAAAGGATGAGGAGCTTATTGATGACGCGCTCAATCAGTATTACTGGCATATCAAATACCTGCAGGATCCTGCTACAGGTCTTTTCTATCATGGTTATAACAATATCACAAAGGATCACATGTCAGGCTTTTATTGGGGCAGGGCCAATGCCTGGGCTGCTTACACAATGTCTGAAGTTGGCAGAGTGCTGCCCGAGTGCTACCTATATCCCAAGTTCCTTGACGTGGTTGGTTCATTAAATGAGCAGCTGGCTTCCATTAAACTTCTTCAGACCAAGGACGGACTGTTCAGGACCATTCTTGATGATGAAGATTCCTATGAGGAGATTTCCGCATCCTGCGGAATCGCTGCAGCTATGATCAATAAGGGCAATCCTCTTCACATCAAATATATCAACAAGGCCACAGAAGGAATTCTTAAAAACATCTCAGAAGATGGTCGTGTTCTCAATGTTTCCGGAGGAACTGCCGTTATGAAGGACAGAGAAGGCTATCGCGGAATCTCCAGGGAATGGATACAGGGCTGGGGACAGGGTCTGGCTCTTGCTTACCTTTCCGGAATCCTTAATTATGACAAGATACGCAGCGATGGCGCTCTCTGATCACAATAGCTTTGTGTTTTTGCAATGCATAATCTTTTTACTGACTTTTTTATTGATTCTTGACTAATTTTTGGGGGTTTTATGAACGTGAAACACAGTAAAGGTGGGTTTACGCTGCCCGGCGAATCAGGGTATGAGAAATTAACACTTGAACTTGCCGAAAAATGGGGTGCTGATGTTATCCGTGACAGCGATGGCACAGTTCTTTCTGACGAAATACTCAATTCCGGATATGGCATCTATTCCACAATCTGTATCATTCGGGACCATAATGAGTGGGCCGGAAAAAATATGGATAAGCTGCAGCAGAGTTTTCTTATGACGCAGCCAAAGGTTGCCGAAGACAGCTTTATCACTTTCCATCTTCTTGATGATTTCTTTGATCAGCAATTTATGGTTAACGACTCAGCTGACTCAATGAAATACTGGCAGGTCTTTGACCGTACAACAGGGAAAGAAATCAGCAACAATTTCTGGACTTATGAAAAGGAAGCAGGCAATGTAATTGTTAATAATGCTATTCCTTTTCACAGATATACAGTAAGCTTTTTGGCATACAGGATATGGGAAGAAATTTCCATGTACAATCACACCACAAATAATTGGGATAAAGAGCATTTGATGCCAATAGATCCTGTACATCCTGAAACTCAGGAATATATGATAAACTGGCTTACCTCTTGGTGTGAATCACATCCGGCAACCACTGTAGTCCGCTTCACTTCTATGTTCTACAATTTTGTTTGGATATGGGGCAGTAGCGAGAGAAACAGAAATCTTTTCACTGACTGGGGTTCCTACGACTTTACTGTAAGCCCGCAGATGCTTGATAATTTCGCGCAAAAATATGGCTATAGCCTTACCGCAGAAGATTTTATAAACAAGGGCTCTCTTCATGTAACCCATATGCCTCCTGTTAAGACGCAGCTCGACTACATGGATTTTGTAAATTCGTTTGTTGTATCTTTTGGCCGCAAGCTCGTTGATCTGGTTCACACATACGGCAAAAAGGCTTATGTATTCTATGACGATAGCTGGGTTGGTGTTGAGCCTTACAGTAAGCGGTTTAAAGATTTCAATTTTGATGGGCTTATAAAATGTGTGTTCTCAGGATACGAAGTTCGCCTCTGTGCAGGAGCTGACATAGATACAAAAGAGATTCGTCTTCATCCATACCTTTTCCCGGTTGGGCTTGGCGGTCTTCCTACTTTCTCAAAAGGCGGTGATCCAACACGTGATGCAAAAGACTATTGGATACATACACGAAGAGCACTCCTTAGAGAAAAGATTGACAGAATTGGGCTTGGCGGATATCTTCACCTTGTAGAAAACTATCCTGATTTTGTTGAATACATTGCAAAGATATCTGATGAGTTCAGACTTATAAAGGGTCTTCATGAAAACGGCTCACCTTATAAGCTGAATATAAAAATTGCTGTACTTCATTGTTGGGGCAAACTCAGAAGCTGGACCTTAAGCGGACACTTCCATGAGACATATATGAACGATCTGATACATGTCAACGAAGCTTTATCAGGTCTTCCTGTGGATGTGGATTATATCAGCTTTGAAGATCTTAAGACAGCTGATATTTCCAAATATAATGTCATCATAAATGCCGGTATAGGTGGCAGTGCCTGGAGCGGCGGTGAATATTGGAATAATTCTATTTATGAGGAACTCATTTCAAGATTTGTTTACAATGGTGGAACTTTCATCGGAATAAATGAGCCATCCCTGGTTTCAGGATATGATACAGCCTTCCGTATGTCTTCAGTACTCGGGGCAGATAAAAATACAATTGATAAAATATGCCATGGAAAGTGGTCCTTTGAAGTAAAAGATATTCCGAATTTGATTCCGGATGGTGCTTTGGTTCCACTTAGATGCAAAGTTCATTTAACAGATGGAAAAGCTAAGGTCATACGCTCAGTAAATACTGATCCGACATTCATTATAAACAGCTATGGCAAGGGTAAAGGAATTTATCTTTCTACTTTTGAGACATCCACACCGAATAACAGGATGCTTTTGAATATCCTTATGTACGCCGCGGATATTCCCTTTGATACAAACTATATTACCGATAATGCTTACACAGAATGTGCTTATTTTCCATCTGATAAAAAACTTATCATAATAAACAACTCAGACAGAAAACAGACCACTACTGTTAAAACCGAGAATGGTGCAATTGAGTTTAAAGACATTGAACCATTCGATACAATTATTAAACAGCTTTAATCCATTCCTTTCACAATATCCACAACGTAAAATGAGCAGTGAATCCTCCCGGAATTTCGCACTGCTCATTTTATATTTTACATTTTTAAACTGTTTATCTGCCCTTAACAATCGTCTTATTAAAATCCGGCTTTCTTAAGAAGAGCAGCCAAAGAAGTTGTTGCTTCTCCTTCACTTTCAAATTCAATCTTTTCTTCTGTAATCTCTGTTGCAGCAATTTCTTCAAGGGCCTTCATGCTAAGGCTTAGTTTACCGTCTTTAATTGCTGTCACTTTTACCTTAACCTTCTGCCCTACCTTAAGAACAGATGATGGATGAGCTATTCTCTGATTACATATCTGGGAAATATGCACAAGACCTGTCATTCCATTCCCAAGATTAACAAATGCTCCATAGTTCTGAAGACTCTCTACAACACCTTCAGTAACAAGTCCAACTTCAACATTTGAAATCATCTCTGCTCTTTTTTTGTCTGCTTCTTCTCTGAGATATTCTCTTGCAGAAAGAACAAGCTTATCATTTTCCTGATCAGCCGTAATGACCTTAACCTTAAGCGTCTTACCAACATAATCAGATAAATTGTCCTCCTCCACATACTGAAGATCAAGCTTTGAAGCAGGAATAAATCCTCTGATACCTTCAAGGAATGCAACACAGCCTCCTCTAACAGCTTCTGAAACCTTTACATCTACATAGCTTTCTGAGTCCCGGTATTCCTTCAGTTTGTCCCAAGCCAGAACATGATTAGCCTCTTTCTTTGAAAGAAGAATGTTCCCATTTCCGTCATCAGTGCTTATTACTGTAGCTGATACCTCATCTCCGATTTTAACATCTCTATGAACTGAGAACCTAGGATCATCGCTCATGTCACTGACCTTTATAATTCCCTGTGTATAATACTTTAGATCAAGAGTGATCTCAGTATCTGAAATGTCAATTACTGTTCCCTCCAGAATGTCTCCCTCTTTAACTTTTCTAAAAGATCTGTCAATCTCATCCTTAAAATCATTCATAGTTTCTTGTGCCATAACTACCTCCGCAATATTAAAATCATTTTAATCTTAAGCTCCAATAATACAAGCGTAATCGTATTTTACTTGCTATCTAAGCCACAATCCATATTATATCAAACAATGAATACAAAAATAAGGTCTGTAAGCTATTTACTTACAGACCTTAAATCATAGAGGTGACAGGCAGATTTGAACTGCCGATCAGGGTGTTGCAGACCCACGCCTTACCGCTTGGCTATGTCACCATTAATTATTGAGTGACTCCGACGAGAATCGAACTCGTGTTACCGCCGTGAAAGGGCGATGTCTTGACCGCTTGACCACGGAGCCTAAAGCTGAGCCGTGATTAACAATCAGGCTTTTCTTTCTTCCGCTCTGGCTGCTCCACCAGGCTCGATATAACCTCGCCAAGTGGCCATCCAGGCTACGTACCAGGCCCGAAACTACCTCGCCAGGTACTATCGCTCCCCCTGTCGGACTCGAACCAACGACACTTCGGTTAACAGCCGAATGCTCTACCGACTGAGCTAAGGAGGATTATTACTTTGTACCTTCAAAACCGAACACTGATAATCTAAATCCTTTTTCAATCTCTATACAGTTCTTTGGATAAGCCCTCGACCTATTAGTACACATCAGCTGAACACGTTACCATGCTTACACCTTGTGCCTATCTAACCTCGTACTCTCCAAGGGGTCTTACTCCATATAGGAGGGATATCTCATCTTGAGGGGGGCTTCA
>SVFZ01000035.1 GCA_015056585.1 Butyrivibrio sp.
CTATTTATACTATCCTTTTTTGAACCAATTAGGTATAACATTCCGCACATTTTGATGTTAAGATTAAATTAACAGGAAAAAATCGTGCATATCTGCCATTGGAGGGGACTATGGGAAGAAATCATGAAGTAATTACCGAACATCCGCTTTTAGATTCACAGGGCGAACTTTTGGAACCCGGCTGGTCCAGATCTCTTTTGCAAAAATATGACCGTTCCATGATAAAGGCTCCCAAGTGGAGAATAAAAGAATGGGATTATTACCTTGTGCTCTCAGATTCCTTTGCAGGTGCCTTCACAATATCTGACGATGGCTATATTGGCCTTCAGTCTGTGTCTTTACTTGAGTTTGACGATAACCCCAAGGAGCACACCGAAACTGTCCTTAATGCATTTCCTATGGGAAAGCTTTCGCTTCCGTCTTCATCTAAGAGCGGCACAACCCGCTATGAAGATGATCGTCTTCAGATGAAGTTTGAAGTTCTTGATGGGAAAAGACATATCACCTGTCATTTCGATAACTTTTTAAACGGAAAGCCTTTTGAATGCGATATATATCTTAGCCAGCCTGATATGGATTCCATGGTGATCGCAACTCCCTGGGACAAAAAGCATTGCTTTTACTACAACCAAAAGATAGGTTGCATGAGAGCTTCCGGTTATATGTTATATGATGGTAAAAAATATGTCTTTGATCCTTCCACGGACTTTGGAACTCTTGACTGGGGAAGAGGCGTATGGACCTATGACAACACCTGGCACTGGGGTGCCGGAAACTGTGATATTAACGGTAAGGCCTTTGGCTTCAATATAGGCTACGGTTTTGGCAATACAAAAGCCGCCACAGAAAATGTCATTTTCTATGACGGCAAAGTTCACAAACTTGATGATATTACCTTCCACATTCCCGAGCATTCCTATATGGATCCATGGAAGTTTACCTCATCCGATGGACGCTTTGAGATGGATTTTATTCCTGTATTGGACAGGGCTGCATGCCTTGATTACAAACTGATCGTTTCAGATCAGCACCAGGTATTCGGGCGCCTTAGCGGAACTGCCATCCTTGACAACGGCGAGAAGGTCGAAGTCAGTGATATGATGTGTTTTGCTGAAAAAGTTCACAACAGATACTAAGATCATGTATGCTACTGCTTATTTGATCTTCATTCCCATATTGAAGGCCACCGGATACAGGAATATTTTCTCGTCACCGTCATCGAACTCTACAGTAAACTTTAATGGAATCTCGTCATCATCATAGGTAACATCTGTTATTGTTCCATCGCCGTACTTTGGCTGGCTTACGCGTTCTCCTATGACAAGCTGATCGGGAATTTCCACCTTAACAGCTCTTTTCTTTTGCTTCTCTTTTTTAAGTAGCGATACTGATTCATAGGGCTTATTTGCTGTCTTTTTCTTACTGTCATTCTCCTTGCCCGTCAGCTCTTTTACAAAAGCAGAAGCCTTGTCATCATACTTAAATATGGTCAGCTTCTCTTTTGCCCTTGTCATGCCCACGTAAAAGATCCTTCGCTCCTCTTCGAAATCTCTCTTATCCTGCGCAGTTGCAGATTTATTACTCTCTCTTACAACCTTGCTCGGAAATACGCCGTTTACTACATCCATCAGTATCACAGAGTCGTACTCAAGGCCTTTACTGGAGTGGATTGTCGAAAGAATAAACTTTGAGCTGTAATCCGGCTCTTTTTCCGTAATAATGGTCCTGAGTTCCTCGAGCCTTGCAAGAAACGATTCTATACTCTTTTCATTCCTGGCCAGCATCTTAAGGATAAATATCTTGTTTGTATCGATATTATTTGCGTCCAGATATTCTCCGTACCCCATGTAATTTTCGAGCCTGTTTATGGCCTTATATGGCGATTCCAAGGCCATATTCCTAAAGTGCGTACGCAGCGACCTGCAATTACCAAGGACACGTTTGTGGATGTCTATATACTCAGCTGCGTCTAAGATACCTGTATGGCGCTCGTCAGCCACATTGCACATTGCTTCTGCATCGGGCTTTCTTAAGAATGCCTGGAATTTAAAGTATATCTTCATAAAAAGTTCAGGATTCGCCGGTGATAGCGCAAATTTAAGCATATTTACAACATCAATGACAACTCTGTGGGTAAAAAATGCCATATCCGCGTTCTTTATCCTGTATGGCACTTGCTCCCTCTCAAGAATATCCACCAGAGGAAGAATGCTCTCATTATCCCTGTATAATACCGCAGTCTGCGTCTTAACTTCTCTTGCCACCTTTAAAAGATAGCTGTACTGCGTATCTCTGGCGCTAAATTCAACAATCCTTATTTCACTCTGCGGCTCCTTTGTGGCGCACATGTGCTTCTCGTGGCGACTCTTGTTCCTTTGGATAAATCTGTCGGCAGCATTAACGATCCTTGCATTTGATCTGTAATTTTTATCCATTACAAGCACTTTTGCCCCCGGATGCTCCTTTTCAAAATTAAGGAGGGCCTCCGGATATGCTGCCCTGAAACCGTATATACTCTGGTCTTCGTCTCCAACCATGAAAAGATTGCCCTTCTTGCCGGAAAGAAGTGATATGATCATGTGCTGTATCTTTGAGGTATCCTGAGCCTCATCAACGCATATATACCGGTACTCATTCTGATAATAGGAAAGCAGCTCTTTTGCCCCTTTCAGCATCCTGTAGGCATATATCATCTGGTCATCATAGTCCATAAGGCTTCTGGCCTTGAGTTCACTGTTATAGGCATTGTAAATCTTTAAAAGATTTACTCCCTGATCCTTGCCAAGCCCCGAAATCTCTTTCTCATCAAGGCACATGTTCTTGCAATAGGTAATAAGTGTCCTTATGGCTTTGATATCGCTTTCTGTGGGATATTCCCTCTCAACCTTCAAATAAATATCAGTAAGAATTTTGCCTGTTATCTTCTCATCAGTAACAAGCTCAAAGGAACTTTTCCCGATAATTCTACCGTAGTGAGCTATTATCTTGGCACAAATTCCGTTTATGGTGCGAAATTCAAGCCTCCCCGCCATTTCCTCACCAAACAGAGCCTTAAATCTATCCGACATATCCCTTGTTGCAGCTACAGTATAGGTAAGTGTCAAAATATGTTCAGGTTCTATGCCCCTGCAGTAGAGCATGTATCCGAGTCTGTTGACCAAAACCGTAGTCTTTCCGCTTCCGGGTACAGCAAGAAGCAGTACCGGGCCATCTACGGTCTGTACTGCTTCCATTTGCTGTTCATTAAGTTTTTGCCCATGCCGGGTCCAAAATTCTGTGTCTGTAATCAATCTTTATCCTCTGAATCTGCAACGATTTCCTTTATTGTCTTCCAGTCGCAGACTCTTCTGTAATTCTCTCCCGGTAATTCACATTCTCTGTTCCATGGTCTGTCAAACACCAGCACCTTAAGTTCCGGCATGTGGTCAAAAAAGCCAAAAGCCGCAGGAGAATCTTCTACCGCAAAGTCAAACTTCATCTTGTAGTAGTCCTCCAGCTCAAGGTTAAACTCACTGTTCTTTATAAAGGTATCTCTTCCGTACTTATTAAGGCAATAGAGCCTTACTCTCTCAAGTCCGTGCTGATCAAGCCAGAGCCTTGATGCTTCATATGCGCTGTCGGGACGGCCTGTGATAATCGAAACATTGTGTCCCTTATCAATCCAGCTGTTAATGGTTTCTGACGCTCCCGGAGTCTCTTCGTATCCCAGAAGTGATTCCCGGGTGTGACCCTTTATCATCATCTGCTCATACTGCTCATCTGTAAGTGAAAAGGTCTTTTGCAGGTTAAAAAAACGTATATTCTCATAGGGAACTTTTTTCCCAAACATCTCTTCTGCAACCACTGAGAAGCTCCTTGCGGTCTCGCAAAGGCAATCATCGAAGTCGACGTAAATATTCATATGGTATTTCTCTCTTTCTTTGTCATAAAACTTGGTTTTCTATTGTTTTACTCTATCACATTCTCTGACAGATTTCTCATTATATCATCAATCCAAAATAAACCATAGGCAAATTTATTTTTATTTTAGAATCCGTTTTAGGTTTTATTTAGGTTCGGGATAAATAATGTGTCTATACAAAAAACAAACACAAGGAGATTTATTATGAAAAACATAGAAGTTAAAAAGCTTGTACCTTATGTAGCAGTTATGATCATGTGCATGTCAGTAACAGCCTGCGGGCAAAGCACAACAACAAGTGTATCGGAAGATACGGTAGTGTCTACCGAGGAAGCTCTCACCGACAATGATGGCAATAGTTCAGAGGAGGGGCAGATAAATGGGGAAAATCCTGAAAGCGGAGAAGTTCCTGAAAAACCAGACGGCGAAGCACCAGAAGGGCAGCTAGGAGAAAAGCCCGACGGCGCTCCCGAAGGCCCCGGCGGTGGCTTTGGCGGCGGAATGAGTAGTGCTGACATAGATTACACGGGCGCTACCACGATAACATCTGCAGATTCACAGGATGGAGAAACTTATTCCAGTAGCACTGCCGATGAAAGCGCTCTGCTTATATCCACCTCAGAAGAAGTGACCATCTCAAATCCAACCGTATCAAAAACCGGCGATTCTGATGGCGGAGATAACTGCAATTTTTACGGACTTAATGCCGCAGTTTTGGTAAAAGACGGATCAACAACCACTATTACCGGCGGCACAATAACATCTGACGCCGACGGAGCCAACGGAGTTTTCTCCTATGGCGGTAACGGTGGCCAAAACGGTGCAGGCGGCGACGGAACAACTGTATATATCTCTGATACCGAGATCACCACTACCGGTAACGGCTCAGGCGGAATCATGACAACAGGCGGCGGTATCACAAATGCCAAAAACCTTACGGTTACTACAAGCGGACAATCCTCTGCTGCGATCAGAACCGACAGAGGCGGCGGAACAGTTGTAGTTGATGGCGGAACCTACACTACAAACGGTCTTGGATCACCATCCATTTACTCAACTGCAGATATTACTGTTTCTAATGCAACGCTTGTTTCAAATCTTTCAGAAGCAGTATGTATCGAGGGTATGAATTCAATAAAGCTTACAGATTGTGACATGACTGCAAATAACACACAGATGAACGGAAATGCTACATTCCTTGATTCAATCATGATCTATCAGTCAATGTCAGGTGATGCAGATAGCGGAACATCAACCTTTGATATGGAAAACGGCTCTCTAACAAGCAAGAACGGCCATGTATTCCACGTAACAAACACAAATGCAGTTATCAACCTTAGCAGCGTAAAGATCATAAATGAAGATTCCGACAATATTCTCCTTTCTGTCTGTGATGATGGATGGAGCGGCGCTGACAATATCGCTACTGTCAATGCCACAAGCCAGACACTTGAAGGCACAATTCTTGTAGGAAGCAACTCTACCCTGACACTTAACCTTTCTGACGGTTCCGACTTTACAGGAAGCATCAGTGGTGAGATTACAAACGCCAAGGGTGGCACAGTTTCAACCGAGGTTGGCGAAGTAAATGTTTCAATTGACGACAGCAGTACATGGACTCTTACTGCAGATACATATATCACATCCTTTGAAGGAGATGTCTCTAACATCGTCAGCAACGGATATACATTATATGTTAACGGAGAAGCAGTAAACTGATAAAAGACAAATATGTGCAATTAAAAACCGGGACTCTGGAATTATTCAGGGTCCCGGGCTTTTGTTTTTATATTATTGCAAACGATATCACTCTGTTGATGGCTGTCCGCTATATCTAAATCCCACCAGAGTCACATCGTCGAACTGGTCTGCCTCTCCGGCAAAATCAGAAATATTCCTGTTCACTCGCGGAAGAAGCCTGTCCATAGAAACATCTTTATTCTGGTTAAGTACATCCAGAAGCCTCTGTACGCCATACTGCTCCTCAGCACTGTTTATGGCCTCCGGAGCACCATCTGTGTAGACAAACAGCGTATCTCCCGGATCAAGCTGTATCTCATACCCCTTAAACTTTAGTCCCTCCATGGTAGCCACTGCAGGGCTGTGCTTGTCCTTAAAGAGCTCAAAATCTCCCTCTACTTTTCTGATGATAGGATATTCATGTCCGGCATTTGCACAGTCCATGTGTCCGGTCTTAATGTCAATAATTCCGATCCACACTGTAACGAACATATCCGCATCATTCCCTTCGCACAGATCATTATTTACCTTTTGAAAAATCTCGGACGGCGAAAGCCCGGACATTGCCATAGTTCTTATTGCGGTCTTACTTCTCATCATAAAAAGAGCTGCCGGAATTCCCTTTCCTGACACATCAGCTATAACAATTGCAAATTTCTGAGGACCCACGAAGAAGAAGTCGTAAAAATCGCCGCCAACCTCTTTTGCCGGATCCATCGTCGCATAGATATCAAATCCCGCACCCGGGAAAATAAAGTTCTTTGGCAGAGCCGATTCCTGTATGGTTCTGGCAAATTCCAGCTCCTGTGCAATCCTCTTTTCAGCCGCATCAATGTATCCTTTTAGTACATTCACCGTCTGATTTATATCATTTGAAAGCGACGTAAATTCCGATGAATTGTAGACAGACACCGTCTCATTAAGGTTTCCGTTTGTAATCTTGGATAAAGACTCATTTACAAGGTCCAGATTATCAACAACAATAGCTTTTACCAACATGGAAATCAGTACATAAATGACCGCAAAGAGAAGTATATATGCGAATACGGTCTCATAGGTCGCAGCATCCCTGTCTTCGTACACCTCGGAAACAGGCATTCTGACAAGAAGAACCTCACCATTATCGAGCTTTTCTATATGACAAAAACACTCGGTGCCAAAGAAAGTTTCCTTTATAAAGCCATCTGACTCATAAGAATTAGCCACTTCCAGGTCCTTCATATTCACGAGCTGACCCTTGTGCTTCCCGGCCCCTATGATTCCATTACTCTGTATGATTTCAAAAGACCCTTCGTCTCCCACATGGAAATTTAAAATGCCGGCGTCATTTCCATATTTACGAATCTTTGTATAAGTCTCTTTAATATCAGATGCTATTCTTGTGAGCTCGGATTCTGCGCCCTGTATTGCCACCTGAGTCTGCAGAGCATACGCGAATCCCACACTAAGGATTATGATGGTTCCGGTCACTATCAAAAGCCAGAACTGAAACTGCTGGGAAACCTTAGTTTCCTCTTCCTTAAGCCTGAAAAAAATCTTCCTTTTCTCATCGGACATCTGCCTTAAAATATAGGAAATAAGCGCAAGTCCGATACCACAGAACAGAATCATCGGCCCGGAACAGACCTTCACAACATAAAAGGCCATATCCATATCGTCTCTGTGAGTTATGAAAACAACGTACATATGGAAAACTTCAACTACTGCGCCCATGAAAAAGGCGTATATAAGCGACGGCTTTTTTCCCTTAAAAATATAGATATTAAGGACAGCCGACAGAAATCCCGCCAGACAAGTTGAAACACTGCAGGCAATTCGCGTATAGGAGCCCACGCCAAAATAAGTTCCGGCTATATATCTCTCTATTCCGCCAATAAGCCCTGCAATAACACCGGAGACAGGATCAAAGAACAGTCCGGCCACAAGCGGACCTAAATCTCTCACATTCAGGATCATATGGCTGTATTCAACACCATAGTGAGTTGAAAAGACAGCACATCCGCCATAGATAACGCCGAAAAATACACGTAAAAAAGGCGTCATTTCCCTTTTTCTGATCCAGAGCGTCAACATTACGGTCAATACCGTATATCCAAGTACTAATGCTGACATCTTAACTATCATTGCAAACATGACATGCTTCCTTTCCGAATATTCGTATAAAAATATTCAGTCAATTATATTTTACTATAAAAGCATGTCTAAAGGTTCGTTTTTATTGATTTGCAACTTCTTTTACGAGGTTTAAAGCCTCTGTTGTAGCCATGGCCCATCCGTTTCCGACAAATCCATGTCCCTGCCCCTGGATTCTCACCAGTTTGGCATTCTCAAATACATTCATCGCTTTTTCCGTATAAGAAATCGGTGCGACGTCATCTGCCGTACCGTGTGCTATAAGGACCTTTCCCTTGTAATTGGCCATCAATTTATAAATATCAAATGACATTAAATCTTTTACGTACTTACGGCTAACCGTCATGCCCAAAATCTCAACTGTATTTGGTATGTCCACCAAAAAAGAAATCAGCCTGAATGCGTCGTTCTGAAGTACATATGCAGGATAAAAAAGAACAAGCCCCTTAACATCATCAGGTCTTGTCCCCGCAAAATAAGTGGCTACAAAGCCTCCCTGGCTCTCTCCTGATACAAACATTCTGTTCTCGTCCACGAAGTCAAGATCTCTTATCCCGTCAAAAACAACGTTAAGATCCGCCGCTTCGGTAAGAACGGACATGTCCGTCATCTTGCCATCGCTTTTAATATTTGTACCACCGCCGATAAAATCAAAAATATACGTTACTATCCCTGCTTCAGCGTACATCTGCGCAAGGCCTCTCTCGGGAGTGCTGCTGGCATTAAAACCATGGCAAATGATCATAGCCGGAAACTTTCCTTCCCCCACGGGTCTGTACAGCTCTCCGTATATCCTTTTTCCGTCTCGCTCAAATTCCTTGATTGAAACCATGTAAACCCATTTTTGCTCGCCGACTCTTGTAGGCGCATTTAGGTTTCCGTTCTGAACTGCAGTAACTCCCTCTGAAGCATTAGCCTTGCAAAGCACCTGAGTGTTCATACCACCTGCATTAGCGCCGGTCTTGTCATCATCGCTTGCCCCGGCATTTTCCTGCATTACGCTCTTAACCTTGTAAAAAGCAGGCTTTGGCTGATAATCCTTGTCAAATAAACGGGAATTGGTTGTATCTCCCTCGCGGTAATGATCCACAAGCCCAAATAAAGTAACATTAGTTATGTTTGCAGGCCCGCCATTGTCTGAGTCCATATCATATATCAACTTAAAATACTGCTCATACTTGTCGGCCTGTTTTAAAAACATTGCCTCAGTTTCCTTATCAACACCCACAGAAAGCTCTGTAATTTGAATTTCAAGGCCAAGCTCGGAAAACTTCCCTATAGCATTTCTGATATCCTTGGTGGGCGGATAGTCAATACCCCAGTATCCCTGCATTCCGATACCATCGATAAGACCTTTTTCCTTTAAGGATTCACAAAGGGCATAGATACCTTCAGTCTTTGGAGCCTGATAGGTGTTGTAATCGTTGTAAAAAAGCTTTACTCCATCCGCTACATATTTTCTGGCGTAGGTAAATGCCATTTCCACATAATCCGGACCTATAGTGTCGTACCAAGGGTTTGAATCCTGCCCGCACTTTGTACGGCATTTAAAAAAGCTGTCCGGGTCCGCACTTTCCGGATCCACCGCCTCATTTACCACATCCCAGCAGTAGATAACCCCTGGATATTCCTCCTGAACATGGGTAAGAAGCTGCCTTATATAGCTCTCCATTCGCGCAAGCATCGTTTCCTTATCGACATACTCGCCATCATCTGTATAATTCTCTCTAAAAAACCATCCGGGAGCCTGTGTATGCCATACAAGAGTATGACCGCGCATCTTCATCCCGTTTTCCTGACACCATTTAAGTGTCGGATCAATAGATGCAAAGTTAAGTGCGGGCTCACTGTTTCCGTTTTTTAGATTATCCTGCGAAGCAAATTGATCCAGAATATAACAGCTCTTCATAAGGTTGGTCATTGTGACACTGTTAAAGTGCTTCTTGGAAAGCTCCATATACTCAGGAATATTAAGCGTCTGGTTCTCAAGCGTACTGCCGTTTATACCAACTCCCAGGGTAAAAAAGTCGCTGCACAGATCCTTGAGTGCTACGTCATCCTCCTGCTCAAATGTTTGATCTGCTTCACCTTTTATATCAGCATCCGTATTTTGGACGTTCTCACTTGACGCTTCTGCACTGATTTCTTCAGTTACATCAACTTTAACAACCTCTTTTCCGCATCCACATAAAAGAGCTGCCACAAGAACTCCGCATATTAAGCTTCTTACTTTCATTATCAAAAACCTCCACACAGCATTTGAAAGGCAGTATAAATAATCTACAATAAACTCACTTTAATGTGAAGTAAAACCTTTTGCAACTCACTCTTTGCACATTTTTTGCACTTTATTGCGGAAAAAAAGCCCCTAAGCCACTATCAGCTTAGGAGCCATAACCAATACATTATTTAAATAATTCTCATGCAAAATTAAATTTCCGGTCTGAGTCGCTTCTGTAAAATACAGGAAGCATCTCAATCGGTGCTTTTACCACTATTTCCTGACCGCCGTTAAAGGTCTCCCCTGTAAAGGCGTTGGTCCAGCTGCATCCGCCGGGCAAGTAAACCGTTCTTTCCAGTTTTCCCTGATAACATACGGGCGCAACAAGAAGGTTTCCGCCATACATGAACTCATCTGTTATGCTCCAGGTTTTTTCATCCTCCGGGAACTGGTAAAAGAGTGTTCTGATAACAGGTGCTCCCGTATTACTGGATTCTTCCATCAAAGATCTTGTATAATCTCTGATACTCTCCCGGATTTCTATGAAATGCTTCATGATCTCATAGTTATCCTCGCCAAAGCTCCAAATCTCATTGTCAGCACCTGTAACCTCACGTACCTCTCCTGCCTTGTTGATGATATCCTTGTGTGGAACCCTGCTTCCATGCATTCTCATTACAGGACAGAATGTGGCAAACTGGAACCATCTGATGAGAAGTTCCTTAAACTCATCGGTCCGGACATCGCCGCCATGGAATCCACCAATATCTGTAGTCCACCACGGGATACCGGCAATACCCATCTGAAGTCCTGCAACAATCTGCTTCCTGAAATCTTCCCAGTTGGACATAATATCACCCGACCAGACCAAAGCTCCGTATCTCTGGCTTCCGACCCAGGCACAGCGGATAAGGTTCACTATTTTGTCCTGTCCGTTTTCCTTTTGTCCTTCGTAAAAGAGCTTTGCATACTCCCTTGGGTAAATATTTCCCACTTCCATCACTGAACCGTCGTGATAATGATAATTCTCGTAATCATAGCCTGTAAATTCAGGCTCAGCCTCATCCATCCAGAAGGTATTGATTCCAATATCCGCGTAATTCTTTTTGATCTTTTCCCATACATATTTTCTGGTACGAGGATTCGTCGCATCCATGAAGAGGTTATCCCCATGGAAAACCATCTGTACATCCACTCCGGATCTGCTCTTTACAAGAAGTCCCTGCTGTTTCATTTCAAGGAAGTTCTCACTTCTGATATCCACCTGCGGCCAGATAGAAACCATACATTCAATTCCCATTTCCTTCAGCTCATCTACCATTGCCTTTGGATCCGGGAAGTATTCCTCATCAAATCTCCAGTCACCGCACCTTGGCCAGTGATAATAGTCAATAACGATCACATCAATATGGACGCCTCTTTTGTGGTATTCTCTGGCAACTTCCAGAACCTGTTCCTGATTGAAATAGCGAAGTTTACACTGCCAGTAACCCAGGCCGAATTCCGGCATCATAGGAGCTCTTCCGGTAACAGCCGTGTAGTTGTAAATTATTTCCGCAGGAGTATCCCCTGTGGTAATCCAATAGTCCAGTTGTCTGCTCTCTTCAGCCACCCATTCTGTGGTATCAAGTCCAAAATGAACCTCTCCGATTGCCGGATTATGCCACAAAAAGCCATATCCCTTGCTCGATAACAAAAACGGTACACTTGCCTGTGAATTTCTGTGAGCCAGCTCGAAACTGCAGCCCTTAAGATTCATGGTCTCCGTCTGATATTGCCCCATTCCAAACAGTTTCTCATCAGGATCGGAGATAAATCTCTGTCTTATCTTGTAAACTTCGCCTCCTATGCGCTTAAAGCTTCTTGCTTTCCTGGCAAGAGCATTTCCGTTTGTAATTTCCTGCAAAAGAACTTTTCCCGTCTTGTTATCTGAAAACGTGATCTGTAGAGCGTTTCCCCAGGGATGAACATAGCAGCTGGCAGTAATCCTGCCGTTACTGATCGATGCCTTTCGCCCCGGATCGGTCTCATCCCATATGTCTCTTGTCAGGTCGCTCTCATTGAGAGATATCTTAACGTCATGAAGACTGTAATCCGGCTCAAGCAGCGCCGGACTATATTCCGTGATATCCCCCAAAAATACTGACCTGACCCTGAAGCTGTCTTTGCCCCAGGCCTCAATTCTTAAAGTTTCTCCATTTTCCCTGAAAATCAGCCCATTATTCTCTGAAGAAAAGAATTGCATACGAATACCCCTTTCGGCTCTAAAATCGGCCAGATTTTGTCATATAACCCAATTTCTGTAACACGTCGCAAGAGGAATTAATCCACAACATATTTCCAATAAATACCGTAGCTCTCTGTGTACTGGTTAAAGTGAGTTGTGAAAACAAGCGGCAATGATACGTCCTTAAGGTCAAACTCGCATGTTCCCTCTCTCTTAACAAGATGCTTTTCTATATTGTCGATAAAAGCTTTTACAGATGATTCTGCAGTAATCTTAAGCTCATCGCTGTCTATCGCCTTTTCAGCCGCAACACTTACCCTTACACCGTGAGTGGTCTCCTTTATCTTCTTGTTGCCAAGCCTTGCGGAAAGTACATATGGTCCATAGCAGAAAGCATAGGTATCTTTGCCGTCAGGAAGATTATGGCAGGCAATTCCCATCGGAAGTGTAATCTCAAGCAAAACTGCTTTGTCAGCACATTTTCCGGCCTCTTCAAGTAGTGCAGCCTTGATCTCAATAAACTTGTCAGCAGGCTCTGCCTCAAGGCACTTATCTCCTATAGCTACTGTCATCTTGCCCTTTACCCATGTGGGTATAAAGAGAAGGAGGTCATCTTTTACAGTCTTTCCGTCCTTTGGCACAATTGTGAGCTTCACCTTGTCTGATGTTGTAAGATCACAGTCCATAACAAGCTTATAATCTTCGTTCTCATATTCAGAAGCAAGATACATTGCAACCAATAGTTTTCCGGGCGCAGTATAATAAATTCCTCTCTGAAGCTTGGTGAAGTTCTCGTATCCGGTTCCTGTGCAGCACCAGAAATTGCCGTCAAGAGTATTAAATACCTTCTGATATCCCGTAGCCATTGGCTGGAAATATGTGGTAAAACCTGTGTCATGGTTCTGTGAAGCCATGATAGCATTGATCAGTGTATTCTCTGCATAATCCAGGTACTTCTTATCTCCTGTCACAGCAAAAAGTCTTCTGGAGAGTTTAAGCATATTGTGAGTGTTACAGGTCTCATTGTTTACATGAGTTCTCTCGGCATCAAGGATACTGTCCTCGCCGAAATGCTCATTCTCACTGTTTCCACCGGTTACATAGGTGTGCTTTTTTACAACCATTTCCCAGAAGCTGTCAGCGTATTCAAGATATTTTTCCTCTGATCTGTCAACTTCATACCGTGCAAGAGCTCCGATGAACTTCGGAATAGTTGTATTTGCATGTGTGTTGTTAAGCACATTTTTTGCCCCGGAAAAAATCTTCTCAAAAAGTGCCACATCATCAAACTTGTGAGCAGCGTCTTTTATCTTCTCAGGATCAGCAAAAGCGCGCTTATCCCCTGCATTCTTTAAATTACGATTGATATCGTAAAGCTCATACAGACAGTCATTCATTCCGCCGTATTCGATACTGAGAACTGTCTTGTTGATCTCCTCTGTCCAGCCCTTCTGGCGGTTTATTATCCACTGTGCAAGGAGATTGTCTACTTCAAGAGCCTTGTCGTTTCCTGCAAGTAAAAATGCAGCATTAAGACCGGTCATGATCTTGTGCATCGTATACCACGGCACCCATGCCTCAGTAAATAGATTGGAAAGCCCCTTCTCCACGTTATCAAACTGCTGCTCAGGATTGTCGGTAAATTCCTTTGTCGGAAGGCATGCTCCGAAAATATAGCCCTCAGACTTTGTCCCAAGAGTCTTTTTCTGACACTCATCAAGTCCATCGATGATATAGTCAAGGCGCTCTTTTACCTTTGAAACTTCCTCCTTAGTAAGGCCGGGATTAGCTACTGCCTGCGCAAGAGCTGTAATGTAATGTCCGAGAGTATGTCCGCCTATCATTCCATCTTCCCAGGCACCGCCATATCTTTCTTTTCCCTTCATAAATTCGGTTCTTTCAGCCTCATCCATGCCTGCAATGCAGCCGGCAGTGTCACGAAAGCCGGCAAGAAGCCTGTCAGGATCAAGAAGCAGCATGTTCCTGACCTGAATCTTGAATGCCTCATCATAATACTTGTCTGTTACTTTTACCTCTTTGTGAGGCACCACTTTCCAATTTGTAACCATTCCTAAAAAACCCTTTCTTTTATCCTATACCTGTACCGTTATGCACTATAAAAAGCTTAGCATTTTGGATTATCCGTTAGAATAGTCCAAAGATAGATTCTGTGTCATTTTTTCTTCTCTTTTAAACGCGCGAATTTAGTGCTATTATTACAACTATAACGATTGCATTGTGTACATTTTTTCCAATTCGGTGTCATTTTTCTATTTTGGGTGTCATTTTTTGACCACATTGCCACTTTGACACTATAAAAAAGTTAAATGGGGAATACAGCTATGAAAAAGAAAAAAACAGAGATAAGAATGATGGTCTTTCCTGACAACCGGCTCTTTAATTACCTGAGATCCGGTAAATTTGAAGCACTATCCGATGACTGGAAACATGCAAAACTGCCGCTGCTCTTTGACTATGAACTCATTGTAATGACAGAGGGCACTTTATATCTAAAATATATGGATGAAGAATTCACGGTAGAAAAGGGTGAATACCTCATTCTTCCCCCCAGTGATTCAATAAGAGAGGGCTTTAAAAAGGCGTATTGTTCCTTTTACTGGATCCACTTCACAGCCGATCTTGGTGCTTTTCCTGCCAGAATTTACCCGGAAGAAAAACCATCTTACGAAAAAGCAGAATGCTTCATCATGCCGCAGTCTGCCCCGATTCCACGATCAGAGAAAATTGCCGTGCAGATGAAACAACTTCAGGATCTTGCAAGAAACAATTATCCTGACATTACACTGAATGCCATAACAACAGCCATTATCACGGAATTATTCGGTCAGCTCACAGCCGAGAAGGCTCCGGATGCTGATCCGATCGGCAAAAATCAGGTTTATTCCGACATTGTAGACTACGTTCATCGCAATTTGTCCCGAAACATAAAAATAAGTGAGATAGCTGATTCCTTTGGCTATAGCGCCAAGTATCTATCTCACTTATTCACTGAAATACGTGGTATGTCATTAAAGCAGTTCATAATGGCTCAAAAAATCGAGACCGCAACCTTCTATCTGGCGGACAGCGATTCCACCATATCCGAAATCGCTGAAAAACTGGGTTTTTCTGATGTCCACAACTTCTCAAGAGCCTTTAAAAACGTAACAGGGCTCTCACCCAGCACTTACAGGAACACCTATGCCAAGAGGCTTCTTTATCATGTGTAAAAAATTGGCCTGATTTATTACTCCTTGCCGCTCCAGCAATATGTGCAGAGCTTACATGGCTCGATTGGAATAGCCTCTACCATATCATCGAGACGATGATAGTGAAGTGATGTAAAGTTCAGCTCTTTCCTGATCTCCTCAAGCATTGCATCGTACTGTGGAGAGTCCGGATCTGTATATTTCCTTACGGTCTCCTCATTTGGTGATGGGTATCCTTCAAGCTTTTCTATAACACGCCTTGTGATAAGCTCCATTTCAGAGTTAGAACGTGAGAAATTAAGGTATTTACAGCCATAAATAAGAGGTGGACATGCAGGTCTGATATGTACCTCTTTTGCCCCGCTTCTGTAAAGGAACTCAGTTGTCTCACGAAGCTGTGTGCCTCTTACGATAGAGTCATCTATAAGAAGCAGGCTCTTATTGTTTATCAGCTGATTGATAGGTATAAGCTTCATCTTGGCAATAAGATCACGCCTTGACTGCATGGTAGGCATAAAGGATCTTGGCCAGGTTGGTGTATACTTCACAAAAGGTCTTGAATATGGAATTCCTGATGTGTTGGAATAACCGATAGCATGCGCAACACCGGAATCGGGAACCCCGGCAACAATATCGGGATGAATTCCTCTCTGCATATCGCGCTGAGCAAGCTTGCCACCGCATCCGTATCTCACATTTTCAACATTCAGCCCTTCATAGGTTGAAGCCGGGAATCCATAGTAGATCCAAAGGAAAGTACAAATACGCATATCGTCAAAAGCAGGAGCTACTATTTCCACACTCTCCGGCGTAATAAATGCAATTTCTCCGGGTCCCAGTTCTTTGTAACTATCATATCCCAGATTCAAATAAGAAAAACTTTCAAAGCAGACGCAATATCCCTCATCCTTGTGTCCAATCTGAACGGGAGTACGGCCATATCTGTCTCTGGCAGCATATATTCCTTCGGGAGTCATTAAAAGAAGTGACATAGAGCCCTTGATAACCTCTTGGGCGTAACGTATGCCTTCAACGATAGTAACCTTCTGGTTGATAATAGAAGCAACGAGCTCTGTGGGGTTGATATCTCCACCGCTCATTTCAAGGAAATGCGAACGATTGTCAGCAAAGAGTTTATTGGTAATCTCATCAAGATTATTGATCTTACCAACCGTAGTGATAGCATAAGTGCCATGATGTGATCTTACAATAAGTGGCTGCGGCTCGAAATCAGAGATACACCCAATTCCAAGATGTCCCTCCATCCTCTGGACATCATCTTCAAACTTAGGTCTGAAATATGATCTCTCAATATTGTGTATAGAACGGTCAAAGCCCTTCTTCTTGTCATAAACTGCCAAGCCTGCACGACGTGTGCCAAGATGTGAGTGATAGTCGGTGCCGTAAAAAAGATCAAACACCGCACTTTCACGAGATGCAACACCAAAAAATCCGCCCATCGGAACCTCCAGAAGCAAAAAGATATTTATAATTGATACGTGAAATATAATAACACAATACATTAAAAAAGTACCCTTGTTTTTTTATACAAAACAAAGGTACTTTTCTACATTTTTCATGTGTATTTTACTGACAAAATAGAATTATTTAAGTCCTGTCCACTTCCACTCAGCAACTTCAGGCATATCTACACCGATATCGTGAATGTAAGTCTTGTGCTCAACGAGCTTGTCTTTCATCTTCTGAACAAGGAATGCTCCCTTGTTTCCGATCTGAGGCATGTTATTGAGCATTGCGATAACAAGGTCAAAACGGTCGATCTTGTTCTGTACTCTCATGTCGAATGGAGTTGTGATAGTACCCTCTTCATGATAACCATATACATGGATGTTTCTGTTGTGTCTTGTATATGTAAGCTCATGAATAAGAGTTGGATAGCCATGGAATGCAAATACGATTGGCTTATCCTGTGTAAAGATTGTGTCATACTCAACGTCTGAAAGTCCGTGAGGATGCTTGTTCTTTGGCTCCATCTTCATAAGGTCAACTACGTTTACGAAACGAACCTTGATCTCAGGCATTTCCTTGTGAAGGATATCAACTGCAGCAAGAGCCTCAAGTGTAGGTGTATCACCGCAGCATGCAAGTACGATATCAGGATCTTCTCCTGTATCTGTTGAAGCCCAATCCCATATGCCGATACCCTGTGTGCAGTGCTTAACAGCCTGCTCCATAGTAAGCCACTGTGGCCTTGGATGCTTGCTGGCTACGATAGCATTAACATAGTTCTTGCTCTTTAAGCAGTGATCCATTGTTGAGAGCAAGCAGTTAGCATCGGGTGGAAGGTAAAGTCTTACAACGTCTGCCTTCTTGTTTGAAATATGATCAAGGAATCCCGGATCCTGGTGTGTGAATCCGTTGTGATCCTGTTGCCATACGTTTGATGTAAGAAGAAGGTTCAGAGATGCAATAGGCTGTCTCCATGAAAGACCGTTGCAAACCTTAAGCCACTTAGCATGCTGAGCTGCCATAGAGTCAATGATACGGATGAAAGCTTCGTAGCTTGCGAAGAATCCGTGTCTACCTGTAAGAAGGTATCCCTCAAGCCAGCCTTCGCACATATGCTCTGAAAGCATTGAATCCATTACACGACCGTCAGCTGCAAGGAACTGGTCTGTATCTTTATCGATAGGGTTGTTCCAGTCTCTGTTTGTAACTTCGAATACCTTGTTAAGACGGTTAGACATTGTCTCGTCAGGTCCAAAGATACGGAAGTTCTTCTGCTCGTCGTTGAGCTTGAATACGTCTCTGATATATCCGCCAAGCTCGATCATATCCTGCTTCTCAACTGCGCCCGGAGCAGGAACGTCAATAGCATAATCTCTAAAATCAGGGAGTCTTAAATCACGAAGGAGCTTACCGCCATTTGCATGAGGGTTAGCGCCGATACGTCTGTCTCCCTTAGGAGCAAGTTCCTGAAGCTCAGGAATGAGACGTCCGTTCTCATCAAAGAGTTCCTCAGGTTTGTAGCTAAGAAGCCAATTCTTGAGGATATCCATGTGCTCAGGCTTGTCCATCATAACAGGAACCTGGTGAGCCTGGAATGAGCCCTCGATCTTGTTGCCGTCTACAACCTTAGGACCTGTCCATCCCTTAGGAGTTCTAAGTACGATCATAGGCCATACAGGTCTTGTTGTGTCGCCCTTTGTTCTTGCATTTTCCTGAATAGCCTTGATCTCATCAATAACAACGTCAAGAGTCTCAGCCATCTTACGATGCATTTCCATAGGATCTGAACCCTCTACAAAGTATGGCTTCCAGCCGTTACCCTTGAAGAATGCCTCAAGTTCCTCATGTGAAAGACGTGAAAGAATTGTAGGATTGGAAATCTTAAATCCGTTGAGGTGGAGAATAGGAAGAACTGCTCCATCTGATACAGGATTAAGGAATTTATTTGACTGCCATGAAGTAGCAAGAGGGCCTGTCTCAGCTTCTCCATCACCTACTACGCAGGCTGCGATAAGCTCAGGGTTATCAAATACAGCACCAAAAGCATGTGCGATTGAGTATCCAAGCTCACCACCCTCGTGGATAGAACCGGGTGTCTCAGGTGCTACATGGCTTGAAATTCCGCCCGGGAATGAGAACTGCTTGCAAAGCTTCCGAAGGCCATCCATATCACGGCTGATATTTGGATAAACTTCACTATATGAACCCTCAAGGTATGTGTTGGCAACAAAGAAGTTTCCACCATGACCCGGGCCTGAAATAAGGATCATATCCTGATCATATTTGTTAATTATACGGTTAAGGTGAACATAGATAAAGTTCTGTCCCGGTACTGTTCCCCAGTGACCAACGATCTTCTTCTTGATGTGTTCCTTCTTGAGAGGCTCACGAAGAAGAGGATTGTCTAAAAGATAAAGCTGCGCTGCTGCGAGATAATTAGTTGCACGCCAGTAGGCGTCCATTTTTGCTAAATACTCGTCAGTGATCTGACTGTGATTCATAACATTCTCCTCTTTTTGTTAAATTTTTATCATCCACAAGATAGTACTATCTTATTTTTAGAGATTTATTTCTCTTTATTTTTTGCGAATGATTGCCTAATAAATGCGCAGGCGCTCATTTTTTACTCACATAAAAAAGGCGTACAGCTCCATAAATACTGGGTTGCACGCCTTTTAAAGATTCGCTTATGATATCGCTTGTTATCAAGCTGAAATCATCACTATTTAATTGTACTCAGCACGTTTTCTCACAGAAAATGTACTTTGCCGTTTATCAGCCTGCGTTTGCTGCCGCTGCTCCGGATGTAATTATAGTCTGATCTCCGCGAGGAGCTCCGTACTTTGCTGCTGTGATCTTTCCGCCAAGTACCTCTTTTACATAATCCATTACAGCCTCATCCATTACGATACCTGTGTCAAACTGGCTGCTTGCATTCTTAAATACATAGTAGGTATCTCCGCCCGCTGCACAGAAGTTATTGGTTACAACTGCATAAGTATCGGTCATTGAAAATGGCTGTCCATTGATGCTCTGAATAGATACACGGCTTATTGCTGCCGGCTTATAGTATGTAGAGCCCGGATATGCTGCTCCCTGCTTAAAGCTCTTTGTCGTATCAATTGTAAACTGTATGCCTTCTGTCTGAGGATATCCACCAATGGAAGAAGGCGTGCAGTATGTTGATGCCTCCAGAGCCTCCAAAAGCTCAGCTCCTGTTACATAGACTACGGAAACGGTATTTCCGAAAGGCAGAACAGTATTAAGATCCTTCTTGGACACATCTCCGGCCTTAATGGCTGCCCTGATACCTCCACCATTTGTGATGGCAACAACATGATTATCATCAACAGTAAGAGCTCCCGGCGCTCTCATTATAGACCATTTCAAAGCATCTGTTATCAAATCGCCCAGGTTTGTCTCTTCAGTTCTGTTTCCCGGAGCCTTGTCACCGTTAAGAAGCACTTCCGATTTTGCAAAAACCACGCCATACTCGGCATCAACTCTCTTAAAGATCTCGTTAGCCTTAGCTGCTGTAGTAACCTGCTCCTGAAGTCTCTCCGGAGAAATAAGAAATCTGTCTTCAATTTTCTTTGTTGCATTGTCAATTATTACTATGCCCAAAGCCTCAAGCTTTGTTCCTGCAGACTGAACAGGCTCGCCCTTTTCGCCTGCTGTCATAACAGTGTGAGAATGACCATCAAGCATAAGGTCTATTCCCTTTGTCTTAGCATATACATCCACGCTTCTATGCCCATCAAGTGCTGACTCTTCATCAACTCCAAGGTGTGAGATACATATTACAAGATCAGCGCCTTTTGCTTTAAGTTCATCAGTCTGCTGCTGAGCACACTTGTAAAGATCGCCCTTTGATAGGAATGAAATTCCCTGTATAAGCGCAGGATTAACCTTGGTCTGTGTCTCAGGAGTCTCGAGACCGAAGAAGCCTATTTTTACTCCTGATTTTGTTGTGTAAACACAGTTAGGCTCAAAAACAGGATTTCCGTCTGCACCAAGTACATTTGCGCAAACCACCTTGAACTTACCCTTTGAAAGGTTTGATCTCATCTGGAAGTATCCATAATCAAGTTCATGGTTACCAATTGTAATAACATCATACCCGGCTGCATTCATCATGGTTATCGCATCAGCACCCTTTGTAGTGCTTACATACGGAGTTCCCTGGCTGAAATCACCTGCATCCACAAGGATAACTTCAGCTCCTCTTGCTGCCAGATTCTCTTTTACAGAAGCTGCAAGCGCATATTTGCTGACTGCGCCATGCAAATCGTTAGTGTGAAGGATCACGGTCTTTCCACTAAGGTCCGCAGGAACACTAAGTATTGTCCTGACATCAGCCTTTGGTGAATAAGCTGCAAAAGCCACCGATGTAGGCAATGTCATAGACAACACAAGTGCTGTGGCAACTGCAAAAGATAACAGTCTTTTTACAATATTCTTGCTAGTTTTCATACACTTTCTCTCCTTTTTTCAAATTTGTTGAGCAAATTCTATTATAATCCATATATGTCTGAATGTAGACAAAAAAATGTGGATCAGCGTATTTTTTATCACTAATCCACATCAGTATTTGTGAGCGCATAAAATGCACCTACAAGAAGTCTGGGTCAATAATCGACAAACCTATCCAGCATTTAGTCTCTCTTTTTGTTATTCCTCCGCAGAATCTTGAAATACCTTGTTTACAGCCGTTATTACATCTGCAGAAGTAAAGGGTTTTATTACAAAGTCCTTTGCTCCTCTTTTTATAGCCATAACAATCATATTTTCATACTTCTGATCCGAGCACATGATGACATTTGCGTTCGGGTCGAACTTAATAACCTCGGTAAGAGCATCTATTCCGTTCATTTTGGGCATGTTAATATCAAGGATCAGAAGATCCGGCTTCTTTTCCTTGTAAAATTCTACAGCTTTAACTCCATCGGTCGCTTCCCCAATAATCTGGAATTTCTCAGGATCAAGCGCAGATTTTAGCATTTCTCTCATTAACGTGGTATCATCTGCTATCAGTATTTTCTTCTTCATGGCCACTCTCCTTTTCGCAAAGCCAAAACTCAGGTAGTAATATTCCCTTATCTCCCATTATTTATTGTGCATAATCATATTCATCCGTGCGAACTGCACTTACAATAAGCCTCTCGTTGTCTTTATCTGTACATGTTGCAAGAGTTATAACATGATCTGACTCATTAGTTATTATACCTGAATTGCAATAAGAGCCCTGCTCTATTTCCTTGAGCATCTTGTAATATCCCGTAGGCTCTTTTCCGAAAACCCAGAATACATCGTGATTGTCGGCAACTTCTTCATAGGCAAAGATCTGATATCTGTACACCTTGTCCTCAGTAAAGATCTGAAAATACTGATGATCCTGATAGTAATCCGGAGTTGTCATGTAATATCTGAGCCTTCCAAACATGGACAAGTCTCTCATATTATGACCGTAAATAAGGCTGTGAGGATCAGTAAAATCAGGTGTTGATTCGCCGTCTATGAAGATGGCTCCGGCTTTGGCTTTTTCTCCTGTATATGCGGTCTTAAGGTACTTTGCATTATCTCCCGAATACATGATAGGATAACTTATGTTTTCATTCTCAAAGTAGATCCAGCCTACAACTTCAGGGTACTCAGCTTTGAGTTCCTTAAGATTTACCTGAGCGCAATCCCACCAATCAAACTTCGGTTCTTCGCCTGCCAGTTCCTTTATCTCTTCAACGTACTCGTCAACTTCCTCGTCTTCACTTGTCTCAACATAAGTCACATCAGCGTCAGAATAGAGGCTTTCAGCCTTGTGATACTGCAAAACAGTTGATGCAAGCACGATACATGAAACCAGTATAACTGCTGTACTAAGCCCCAAAAGAACTTTCGCTTTATTTTCCCTTATCTTCCGGACAATGAAATTGAAAGTTGTCTTTATTATTATTCCTGCCAAAAGCAGATAAACTTGAAGCTTTGA
>SVFZ01000036.1 GCA_015056585.1 Butyrivibrio sp.
CGAGGCGGCTTCAGGGACATTGAACGCTACTGCTTTTGGGAAAGTAGTGAAAAGAATGTATGAGGATAGAGAGGAATCAGCCTCTGAGAGTGACGTTTACAATATGCTTGTTGAACTGATTTATGAGCAGACTGGACGTATCAACAGAGAGGCTTGTCGTATCGTAGTTTCATATTTTGTTCAGCGTTGCGAGGTGTTTGGATGAAGCTTCCGGGGAAATCAATAATGTATTCAAAAAGCGTATTTCCTTTGTTTCCGAAGATATTGAAGGAACTTCAGACTCAGGAAATGAAAGTTAATGATCTGTATATGGCTGTCAGCACAGAACACGATTTTGAGAACTTTATCAGCGCACTTGACTGTCTGTATGCGCTGGGAAGAGTCAAAATAAATGAGAAGGAGAAGAAACTGTATTATGTTGACTGAGGTCCGATGCGATGCTCTTGACAAAGAATTTCATAATGTAAAATTTCGTCAGGGGCTTAATATCGTCCTTGGGACAACGAGGGGGAGCAGCGCTCTCGGAAAAACCATATTTCTGCAGCTGATAGAATTCTGCTTTGGCGGCGAATCATATATGGCTGTGAACAGCGACATGAGAAAGCACATTGATGATCATATTGTTTATTTTACCTTTTCTTTTGACGGAGAAGAATTATATTTTTACAGAGATACGGCAAGAATGAATTATGTATGCAGGTGCGATATGGCAGGAAATCTCATAGAGGAGATGCAGTTGCGTAAGTACAGACAGTTGCTGTCAAAACTGTATGGTCTTGAAATGGAAGGATCTGACATTGCTGCATGTCTTGGGCATTATTCGCGAATATACGGTAAAGATAATGTGCAGGAACGCTACCCTTATCTCTGCAGGCGAAAAGAAAGGGACGAGGAAGCTGTTGACTTCCTTCTGATGCTGTATGGTGGGAGTGATATTCTGAAAAGTATCCGTGAAATGGAAGATGCATTGGGCGTTAAAGCTTCAGAATTCAAAGTGACGGATGAAAAGCCGGTCACGGATGATCAGATTCAGTCGGTCATGTCAGCTATAGAGGCACTGAAGGACAGGCAGAGCAGGCTTATGAAGAGCGAAGATGATGAAAGACTGGTACTCCTGGGCTTAAATTCTACATCGATGGAAAAAGTCTCCAGGCTTCAGAAAGAGATGAGAGAACTTGTTCAGAAGCGTAATGAATTTGCTGCAAAGAGGAGTGCCATACTCGCTGGGAACGAGAAATTTTGTAAAGAGGTTGTCGAACAGGATATTGATGAACTGAAGGAATTTTTTCCGGGGGTTAATGTCAAGGCATTGGAAGATATACAGCATTTTCATATAAGGATCCGAGAGATTCTTTCAAATGAAGCTGAGCAAGAAGCAGAAGAGCTGCAGAAATCTGTTGATCAGTGTGATAAGGAAATCGCTGATTTCCAGCGGAGAATAGATGAGGCGGGCTATACCCGGGAGATGACCACTAGAATTCTTTCTCAGGGCGTTAGCATCTCCAGAGAAATAGAGAAAAAGCAGGAAGAACTTGACAAGCTGCAGCATGTCAAAGAATTTCAGGAAAACATTAAAGAAGCTGAAAAAAAGATGTCTGATCTGATCAGCAAGGAATGGAAAGCGATAAGAAAGATGCAGAAACAGATCAATCAGGCGATGGAAGATTATAATTCGGTAGTTACTGAAGATAGAGAAAATGCTCCATTTATGGGGATAGGTTCGGATAAGACCATAAATTTCGGTACATATGGCAATACGAGCGAAAGTACAGCATTTAAGGGATTGGTACTGTATGATTTGGCTATACTCAAAAATACCAGGCTCCCGGTACTGATACATGATTCGAACATTACGCGGAGAATCAACAGTACATATATCGAAAAGCTCTTTCAGATGTACGAAACATCCAAGAAGCAGGTATTTATTGCTTTTGACGAAACAGACAGTATGCCCGAAGAAATAAAGAAAATAACAGATTATGCAGGAAGAGTCCATCTGTCGGAAGAACACAGACTTTATGGAAAGTCCTGGGCAAATATAAAAGAGACAGGAAGGTAATATAATGGCAGCGATTCATGAATTATTACGTCAGGTAGAGGATCCGGCGCTCAGAAAGAGACTGGAGCAGGAAATCGATCGCCTTACAGAGCATAAGAAATTCGGACTTGTATTTGAGGAACATCTTCCGGAGTGCATGCCTCTTTATGGCTTGCCGATAAAGAGAGGCAGCACTGTTGCAAGGAAAGGCAATATTGGAGATACATATATTGCGCTGAAGGTTTCTGACAAGGAGGCTGTATGCCGTAATAAGATCAGCGGAGAGAATGAGACAATCAACCTTGATGATCTTGTGGTCACAGCTGAATTCGGAGAGCCTATATTTCCGACCTTGACATCCATAGATAAGGTTGAAAATGCGCCTGAAAGTAGTCTGTGGCATACGCTTATTCAGGCGGATAATTATCATGCTCTTCAACTTATGGAATATCTGTATGAGGGAAAGGTCGATTGCATATATATTGATCCGCCATATAATAGTGGGGCAAAGGACTGGAAATATAATAATGACTATGTTGATGGGGCAGATGCCTGGAGACATAGTAAATGGTTATCAATGATGAAGAAACGCTTAGAACTAGCTAAGCGTTTGTTAAACCCTGATGATTCTGTATTGATTATAACAATAGATGAAAAAGAATACTTGCATTTGGGGTGTCTATTAGAGGAGTTATTTCCAAGCGGTGAAATGCAAATGGTCACTACCGTAATTAATGCCAAGGGTGCAGTTAGAGACGGTAAGTTTTCTCGAGTGGAAGAATATATTTTTATTGTGACACTTGGAAACGCGCATGTGCATCCATTGCAGTACAATATGCTGGATACAACTTCTGAAGATGTCGTAAATGAGCCAAAACCAGTTGATTGGCTTGGATTTAGAAGAAGAGAAGCGACAAGTGTGCGAAAAGCACGCCCTAATCAGTTTTATCCAATATATGTTGAAAATGAAACAGGAAAAATAATGAGTATAGGAGATCGCATTGATTTTGATGTTCCTAGAGAAAGTGTTGCAGTACCAGAAGGGTGTACAGCATTGTGGCCTTTAAAACCAGATGGTACAGAAATGCTATGGGGGCTTACACCCGATGTTGCAAAGAAAAATCTTCAAAAGGGTTACTTAAGAGTTAATAATTGGAATTCCAAAAAGAAAACGGGGACAGTTCAATATCTTCAAGGAGGTGTAATAGCGGGTATAGAGTCTGGAACAGTTGAAGTTATTGATCATAATGATGATG
The DNA here is from genome assembly GCA_015056585.1 of Butyrivibrio sp. Taxonomy (GTDB): domain Bacteria; phylum Bacillota; class Clostridia; order Lachnospirales; family Lachnospiraceae; genus Butyrivibrio. The sequence continues at coordinate 3,295 of SVFZ01000036.1, forward strand.
GATCAGTTGTCGCTCAATATAAAGTTGGAACAGATACGATATCACCAAAACGAGTATGGAATGCTCCTTCTCACAATGCAGAAAATTATGGAACAAATTTAGTGAAGAAATTTCTTGGTCAAAGAAAGTTTCCATTTCCCAAATCGTTGTACGCGGTTGAGGATATTCTTAAATTTTTTGTAAAAGATAATAAAAATGCCTTGATTGTGGATTTTTTTGCTGGATCCGGTACGACATTACATGCGGTAAATATGTTAAATTCTGAAGATGATGGAAATAGGCGCTGCATAATGGTGACTAACAATGAAGTCTCTGAGGCAGAGGCTAGAGTACTTAGAAATAAAGGATTTAAGCCAGGTGATGTGCAATGGGAAGAACTCGGAATTGCAAAGTATGTAACTTGGCCTAGAACCGTATGCAGCATAAAAGGAACTGATATTGAAGGGAATGTAGTCGAGGGTGAGTACATTGGATCTAATCGATCTATTTCCAATGGCTTTGCAGCAAATTGTGAATTCTTTAAACTGGACTTTCTTGATAAAGATATGGTTTCTCTCGGAACTCAGTTCAAAGAAATACTTCCGCTGCTTTGGATGAAAGCTGGTGCTATCGGCAAGCGTCCTAACATTGAGACTGATGAACCAGACATGTTGGTGCTTCCTAAAAATCATTTTGCTGTTCTTGTCAGAGAGTCTGCATATGCGACTTTTGTGAGCGAAGTAAGAAAGTATGATTCCATAGATACAGTATATTTTGTTACGAACTCTGAAAGTGCATTTCATGATATGACAGCAGATATAGGCATCGACAATACCTATCAGCTATACCGAGACTATATAGATAACTTCGTTATCGGAAGCAGGAGAACAAGATCATGAGAGTAGGATTATTTCCCTTTCAGGAACAGGCCCTTGATGACCTGAATAGAAAAATAGACAAAGCGCATATGCTGTGGAGCGAGCAGGATCCTCAGGTTATCTCCTTTTCGGCCCCGACAGGAGCCGGTAAGACTGTGATAATGACGGCATTGTTTGAGGACATATTATACGGAAATGCCGATAGAATCTCTGAACCTGATTCGATTTTTATATGGCTTTCTGATTCGCCGGAACTAAATGAGCAGACAAGACTTAAGATTGAGAGCCAGTCAGATAGGCTTAAGGTACGTGACCTGGTGACCATAGATGCCAATTTCAGTGCAGAAAGCCTTGAAAACGGACATATCTATTTTCTTAATACACAAAAATTGGGTTCAGACAAACTTTTGACAGTTGCTTCAGATAAACGTACTTATTCTATCTGGGAGACGATCACAAATACAGCAAAGAAATACCCAGAAAAGCTTTATATGATAATCGATGAGGCGCATAGAGGAACACAGACATCTGAAAGAGAAAGTAAAAAGGCTCAGTCCATCATGCAGAAATTTATAAAGGGGAGTCCGGAGGATGGCCTTTGCATGATGCCTCTGATAATAGGCGTTACCGCAACCCCGCAGAGATTCAATGCCTTGATTGAAGGAACTGATTCCACGATACAGAAGGTAATTGTCTCTCCTGAGGATGTCAGGGAGTCTGGACTGTTGAAAGATAAGATCATTATTCATTATCCTGAAATGGCACTCATGGCGAATATGTCAGTCCTTAAAAGCGCCATTGCAAACTGGAAAAATAAATGTTCACGTTGGGAAGCGTACTGTTCGACAGAAGGCGAGAAGTCCATTGATCCTATACTGGTAATTCAGGTCGAGGATGGCAATGATCATGAAGTGACTCAGACAGATATGGATGTATGCGTAGGATATATTTGCGACGCACTTGGAAGGCAGCTCCTGCCAGGCGAAATCGTTCATACATTTAATGACCGCGGAAATCTGAATTACCATGGC
>SVFZ01000037.1 GCA_015056585.1 Butyrivibrio sp.
AGCTGATCTTGAAGACAAATAATTTTACTATGAGTAAAATGTGAATCTTTTGTGTCTACATAAAATCTTAAGATTTTTCGACCATATTTCTTAAGATATTTCTGATAATATTAAATATGTGCTTAGCGCTAAGCAACGTTTGGAAATCAATTATGAATGGAGATTAACGTTGGAAGCACATAAGAATGTTAATGATAAATACAAGGACAGGCTTTTTAATTTTATTTTTGGAAGTGAGGAAAACAGAGAATGGACATTGAGCCTTTATAATGCTATAAATGGTTCGTCCTATACAGATCCTTCGGAAATAAGATTTAATACCCTTAAAAATGTTCTGTTTATGGGCATGAAGAATGACACATCCTTTATCATTCAGGACATAATGAGTGTCTACGAGCATCAATCTACACTTTGTGGAAATATGCCACTGAGGCTACTTGAATATGTTAATGATCTTTACACCGGGTATATCACATCAAATAAATTCAACAAATACGGGAAAAAGATAATAAAACTGCCGATACCAAAACTGGTTGTATTTTACAACGGAATCGAAGATACTGAAGATGAGAGTATATTAAGACTTAGTGACTCATTTGACGAAGAGCATAGAGAAGAAGCGGATATAGAGGTCAGAGTCAGGATGATCAATGTCAACTTTGGCCGCAATAAAAAACTAATGGATTGCTGTAAACCATTGTCAGAGTATGCATGGTTCATACAGGAAGTCAGGAGAAAACAAATAGAGAACGGTCTTATAGATGCGGTCCATAATGCAATTAAAGAAATGCCGGATTCCTTTTCAATTAAAAGCTTTCTGGTAATTCATCAGCAGGAGGTAGAAGGTATGCTGGATACTGAGTACAATGAAGCTGAAGTAATGGAACTCTTCAAGAAAGAAGCACGAGAAGAAGGCAGAGAAGAAGGCAGAGATGATACATTATACACTCTGGTAAATGAGAATCTGCTTGATGTGGAAATTGCTGCTACAAAGGCCAATAAATCTGTCGAACAGTTTAAGAAAGACATGGAAGAGTATTTGAATAAAATGCAGGACAAGTAAAGGACTAACTATACAGGTACCTGGTACTAATCATCTTATCTACACTTACCACCTCATCCGCTCAATATCCTTTTTCAAATACAGATTTCCTTTCACATTTTCTTTTAACGGAGCGAGCTGCCCCTGGCTTACCAGATATGAGAGATTCTGTCTGGAACATTCAAGCATTTCGCAGCTAGTAGTGGTGTCAACAATACTGTTTTTTGCAAAGGAAAGAAAGTCCTCATACTCAAGGGGGACTGACTTTCCTTTTTTATGTAGGAGCCATGCCGGGATGTCGATGGAATTGTTGAAAGTGATGTAATAGCCATCAACTCCAAGAGTACAGGACTCAAGCAGAGGGCGGTTTTTGATAACATTATCAATTTTCTCAATTTCTTTTACCGACTCAAGAGGAACCTTTCGTACAGAGCCGTCTGCGAAAAAGCATAGTATGGAGCTATTCTCCAAAACTGTCACATCAACAAGGTTTTTCTTCTGTCTTTTAAGAACATATTCAGGCTGAGCGTCAATCTTTTTTATATAAAGATAATCCTGAGAGCATCGACCTTCTGCCAGTTCCAGGAGTTTCATCTCGTCATATTCTTTAAGTCTGTGGGTGGTAAGAATGCTGCCGATGTTCTGTCTGCCACTGGGAATAACACGCTCTTTTACCCAAGTGTAGCTCAGATCACGTGGTATCGTTAATTGCCCCTCTTTTACCCGCTTTGTGAACAGGAGCGGCGCAGTCCATTCATCAAGTCCTTCGGAAAGCTCTATTATGAATGCTTTTTCTTTTTCGTAATATAAAAGAGTGCCTACATTCAGGCGGTTCTCTTCATCGTTGATTTCAAAGATTTTCATAGATTTGATACCTTCTGTAAATCATATCCCAGATTTGGTCAATAAATACTCTTGAAATGATACCGTCAAGATCGGCAAATATTAAGGCTTTATGCTCCGGCTTCAGCATGCCTTTGAACAGCTTTTTCCCCGGCAAAAGAGCTAAATTCTCATAACAGGAGCGGCTTCCAATGAAGTTGTTGCAAGGTTTGTCGGCAGTGATGTCGAAAGCTTTGGCGTCATTGTCTGTTTTGCAGGAACAGAGAAGGGAAATTCCGTGGTCGAAAAGAGGTGCAATCCTGAGCGTATGTGCTCTGGCATTGCGCAAAACCTCAATGTTTGCCCCGTGCCGGTCACGATTTAATATCAGGTAGTCGACAACCAGCATGTTATTGATATAATTTTTCCAACCTTGTCTTGTGCAGAAGTCGTAGGTCGACTCACCGGACTTAGAGTTTTCACGATAGTAGTCGTCAAGTGCAAGCTTGGTTTCACCACGTTCCTTGAAATCTATCGATGAGCATAAGTATGTACTATACACTTTGTTATCAATCTGTATATCTGCGTTGATCAGTTCATATTCCAAGTGTTCGACGTTTAGGATTGTCAGTAGTCGGTCTACGATTATTTCATTTATGCACTCGTGACCTATTACGCCTCTGACCTGGTCAAAGTCGGAGAGTTTGTAGTATCGCTTTATACCGCCAATAGAGGAACTGGCCTTTAAAAAAGTTCCGGTTGTTCCGCTTGAACTTCTGATATGTGACCACTGGAGGTAGGTGAGGTCTTGCTTTTCACGTATAATTCTTGCCATGATTTTGAAACTCCTGCTTGAATATTACACTTTACTATTGCGGTATTTATTCTTATGATTAGGATACCATTATATTTTACGTGCGTCAAATTATTGCGTATCAATTGGGGCTGTATTTTACGAGCGTCAAATGTGAATGTTTGCTGCATTTGCGGTATAATACTTATTAGAAATATGACTAGAACTCTGGTGCAATGCCCCACAAGCATGAGACCAGACACTACACATCCATGAGTGATGCGTCTAATCTCCCAAAGGGATACATACTGCTTAACGGCGAACCCGTGAGAGTAGCTGATCTTGAAGACAAATAATTTTACTATGAGTAAAATGTGAATCTTTTGTGTCTACATAAAATCTTAAGATTTTTCGACCATATTTCTTAAGATATTTCTGATAATATTAAATAT
>SVFZ01000038.1 GCA_015056585.1 Butyrivibrio sp.
GATGTCGTAGAAGATAACGGACTCATCGTAATATATGATTTCGGAATCACTGACAGAATGGTCGGGAGCGAAGCCTACACCACATGGTATCGGGGCGAGTATCTAAAGAGATTTCCCAAGCCCTTCAGGAAAGAGAATAAGTGGACTCAGGCGGATCTGCCTGATGGTTTCACGATGAAGAAGCAGACTGAGTATGACATGGAGTATACTTTTGACCTTGAATCATTTGTGGACTTCATGCTGATCCAGTCAAATGTGAATGCGCAGATAGAGAGCGGAAGCATTACCGCTGAAGAAGCCGGAGAATGGATGAAGACCTCTCTTTTACCAATCTTTGAGAATGACAAAAAGCAGCTTGTTTTCCACGGCTACAGCTGGTACTTAAGAAAGACGGAGAAATGAAATGCCCAAACAGAACATATTTGACAACGAAACATTCTTTGAAGGATACAAGAAAATAAGGGAAAAAGAATCAAACGCCAATGACCTCTTTGAAATCCCCACGCTGTTTTCTCTTTTGCCTGACCTGACCGGGAAAAGAGTTCTCGACCTGGGATGCGGATATGGCGAGCACTGCGTATCTTTTGTACAAAAAGGCGCTGAGAAGGTTGTGGGAATCGATATATCAGAGAAGATGCTGGAAGTGGCAAAGACAAAGAACAGCAATCCGAAAATCGAGTATCTGCTCATGCCGATCGAGGACATCGACCAGATCACTGAGAAGTTTGACGTGGTCATAAGCTCATTGGCTCTTCATTATGTGGAGGATTTTGAAGGCGTAGTAAAAAGCGTTCACGGTCACCTTACACACGGCGGAGAATTCATTTTCTCTCAGGAGCATCCCTTTAACACCTGCCACAGTACAGGCGAGCGCTGGACAAGAGATGAGAACGGGGAAAAGATACATATCAACCTGAAAAACTATGGAATCGAGAAGGAGAACGAGAGCACCTGGTTTGTAGACGGAATAAAGAAGTACCACAGAATGTTTTCGACCATAGTAAATACGTTGGTAGAGGCCGGTTTTACCTTAGAGAAAATGGTGGAGCCGTTGCCTGATGAAGAGCTTCTTAAGAGATTTCCGGAGCATAAGGATCTTTTCCATAAGCCGGATTTCCTGGTCATTAAGGCTAAGAAGAAATGATGGATTTATAAAGATGAATGATAAAATGGAGCTTATATGAATACAGAGAGCTTTGTAAGGAAACTTTTTTGCCCCTCGGGATTGACACAAAACCGCACATTTGTTACTCTTTATAATGTAATAAAAATCTAAAGGAAAGCGAGGTAATCATAATAATGAGTGCAAACAGAACAGAGATTGTAAATGAATACAGTATGATGACCTCGGTTTATGCCTTCTGATATCTGCAAGGCGATTATATAGATACTTTTGACCGTGGCATTTTTGTCACGGTTTTTTATTTGGGATTTTCTATGCATATCTATATCATGCCGGTTCAGGCAGTAGTTCCGTGAAGAGATAACAGGGTCTCCATACTATAGCTAACAACAGATAAATAAACCAAAACAACTTAGCAAAACTAATTCAAGGAGACAAAACATTGAATAATTTAATAATCAGAAAAGAAACTACAAACGACTATTATGATACAGAGCTGATGACCATGCGTGCCTTTTGGAACATACACGGTCCGGGATGCAACGAGCATCTGATGGTGCATAAGCTCCGCGGTGCCGATGAATATCTGCCGGAGTTAAGCCGCGTGGCAGAGCTTGATGGAAAGATTGTAGGAGCGATCTTTTACTCAAAGGCCAAGGTGGTGGATGACGATATAGAACATGAAGTGCTGACCTTCGGGCCTCTGGCCGTTGAGCCAACATGCTTTAGCGCAGGGATAGGAGCGGCGCTGTTAAAAGAGACTGTTTCTCTTGCTAAGGCAGCAGGTTACAAGGGGATTGTGATCTGTGGAGAACCTAAGTACTATCCGAAGCACGGCTTTAAGACCTGCGACAACTTTGATATCCATCACCCTGTTTTTGGAAACGCAGATGCATTTATGGCACTTCCCTTAAACGACGGATTTGAAGATATACATGGCATGTTCTACGAGGCACCTGTTTTCGAAGAGTGCGAGGATGAGGCTGAGGTAAAAGAGTTTACGTGGCAGTTCCCGTACTACAAACCTCTAAGGCTCTCCTGCCAGTGGCTTCATGAGGAAAGACTCGGAAGAATATCACAGGTAAGTAAAAACAGCTACACGATAAAATTTTGGGAGCAGGAAATTCCGGCAAAGCTTAAGGGTAGCTTTTACGGAGAAGATGCAGATAAACTCCCGGTGGTCGGAGACTACGTGACATTTCGCTATAACAGACAGGGTGATTCAATGATCCTGTCTGTATGCGAGAGAATGAGTTTCCTCCAAAGACCTGACCAGGCCAAGACCGGAGTTATGCAGTACATGGTCGCAAACGTCGACTATTGCTTTATTGTTTCTTCTCTCAACGAAGACTACAACTACAATCGAATAGCCAGATATGTAAGCGTTGCGCTCCAGGGAGGTGCTATCCCTGTGGTGATCCTGACCAAATCAGACCTGCGTAACAATACAGGAAGATATGTGCGCGAGGTTGAGCAGATATCTGATAAAGTACGCGTTCATGCAATTTCAGCGCTCTACAACATCGGCGTGGAAGAATTGCAGGAATACCTGATCCCCGGGAATACGATCTGCCTAATGGGATCTTCTGGTGTCGGTAAATCAACTCTCATCAACACTCTGGTGGGCGAGGACATCATGAAGACCTCCGAGATCAGAGAAGATGATGACAAGGGACGCCACACCACAACCATCAGAAGGCTTATAGAAACATCAAACGGAATATGTTTCATAGACACTCCCGGAATGCGTGAAATAGGCATGGCAAACACTCAGGAAGGTATTGATGATACCTTTTCGGATATTGTAGAATTGGAATGTAAGTGCAAATTCAGTAATTGCAGACATGAGACCGAGCCCGGATGCGCAATTAAAGCAGCCATCGCAAGCGGAGAACTGTCTGCTGAGAGATATGCCCTGTACAAGAACCTTGGTTCAGAGAATACCAGAAACTACGCCAGGAAAAAAGAAATCTCCAAGTGGGCAAAGGCCTATAAGAAAAACAATAACAGGATAAAAATGTAATGCTTTATACAATACTTTTTTATCCAAATTAGCACTCTCTGTTGACGAGTGCTAATCATGGTGTTATAGTATTTATAGAACAAAGGAACAGAGAAGACCATAAGGACTTAAAAGTTCCGATGATCCAAACCCTCCGTCCCAATGCTCAATTACAGTTAATCAATTGTTTTTGTGCAAAGGAGGTATGTATTATGTTAGCACCTAGTATTTTTGAAGAAAGTTTTATCGATGATCTGTTTGGACTTCCGATGAAAGATTTTTCAGACATGGAGAGAAAGCTCTATGGAAGAAAAGCCAACAGGATGATGAAGACCGATATCAGGGAAAAGGATGATAACTATGAAGTATCAATTGACCTGCCGGGCTTCAAGAAGGAAGAGATAACAGTAGAACTTGATAATGGTTATCTTACTATCAGCGCAGCAAAGGGCCTTGATAAGGACGAGAGCAAGAAGGGCAGACTTATCCGTCAGGAGAGGTATGCAGGCTCCATGACAAGGAGCTTCTATATTGGAGACAATGTAGAAAAAGGAGATATCGAGGCAACCTACAGGCACGGTGTTCTTACGCTGACGGTTCCTAAGAAAGCCCTGGAAAAGAAGATTCCGGAAAAGAATCTGATAGCCATTGAAGGCTGATAACATTAGTATTAATCAAAACTCCCGGCACTCATATAGTGCCGGGAGCTTTTTAATGAAAAGATTAGTGCTAGGTTTCAATTATGGATCATTTTGTATTTCTCTGAAAACGGAGAATAAATCATTTGATTATGCTGATTAGATTATGTATTCATTTCATAGAGTGACATATAATATAATAAAAAGTAGACATTGACTACGAAAGGAGGATTCCCATGAACGGATTTTGGAAAGGTTTCATTGTAGCATTGCTTATAGTATATGTGATCTCTCCCGTAGATTTCATTCCGGGACCGGTGGACGACATTGTGCTGCTAATTCTTTCATACGTAGCCAGCAGTAGAAAAAATCTGGTCGAGAAGCATGATGATGATCGTATTGAAGTGATTGATACAGATGGCAGAGAAATTTAGGAGGCTGCGCTGACTAAACAGCACTCCGATAGAAGTACTGACTTAAGCTGGAGGAGATTTACAGTTTCTTTTTTATGCTAAACTGATTAGTTGAACGGGAGGATTAGATGAAAAGAGATGAAATAATCAGGGAGCTTTTTAGGCTGCAGGATAAGGACTATGCTCTGCTACAGGCGAAGATCATTCCCAATATAGCATCAGAGAAGATCATAGGTGTCAGGACGCCGGCTCTTCGCACATTTGCCAAGACCCTTTATAAAGACAGCGATATTGAGGATTTTCTATCAGGTGTACCTCATCAGTATTTTGATGAGGATCAGCTTCATGCGTTTGTGATATCACTGGAAAAAGACTTCGACAGATGCATAACAAGGGTTGATGCATTTCTTCCGTATATTGACAACTGGGCTACCTGCGACCAGCTTTCTCCGAAGGTATTTAAGAAGAACCCGGAGAAATTGCTGCCTTTTATTCAGACATGGATAAAATCAGATAAGACGTATACTGTACGCTTTGCGATTGGGATGTTGATGCAGCATTTTCTTGATGAGAATTTTGATACAAAATATGTGGATATGGTAGCAGAGATAAGGTCTAAAGAGTACTATATCAACATGATGATCGCCTGGTATTTTGCGACAGCTCTTGCCAAGCAATACGAAAGCGTTCTGCCATATATAGAGGAAAAACGTCTTGATAGCTGGACTCATAACAAAGCCATTCAGAAGAGCGTGGAGAGCTATCGGATCACAGACGAACAAAAAAAGTATTTGAAATCAATTAAAACCTCCTAAACAGATTACACTTTACAGTGATAATTGTTTAGGAGGTTTTTGATTGCAGCTGCTTTCTTACTCTGGGAGACAAATAATCAATAATCAGGTTATTTGTTTAATGTCTGACTTAAATATTACGCGATTGCTCTTCCAAGTGCAGAGCAGTTTTCAAGATCATCATCTGTAGGCGCGTTATTAACGATGACGCTGTCGGTTACAAGAGTAGCATTGTCTGATTTGCATCTGTCTTCCCAATCGCGCATCCACTGACCATCACCCCATCCATAAGAACCGAAGAGCACAACCTTCTTACCTGAAAGAGATCCTTCAACTGAAGTAAACATAGGATCAAATTCAGTCTCTTCAAGGACTTCTGCGCCCATAGCGGGACAACCGAAGGCTATTGCATCATATCCTGATACAAGAGAAGAATTAAATTCTGAAGGTGAGAACATATCAACCTGAGCTCCACCTGCTTCAGCTCCGGCCTTAACTGCCTCAGCCATAGTCTGTGTGTTACCTGTACCACTCCAATATACAATTGCTATTTTACTCATACTTTTCCTCCTTGATTGCGTTAGCATATGCTAACAATATACATCGTTTCCAAAAAGATAGTCAATATTTTGTGTTGATAAAATGTCTCAAAAGAGAGCTTTATGAAAAATCATTTTCAATTTTTGTGGATCAGAGCTGTGTTTTTGCCTTGGGGTATATACAGGTGGTATCATGATAGTTATAAATAATCCAATAGATTTCGAGGTATATCGCAATGAAAAAAGGTGTCCTCAGAACGGTTATCACTCTTTTGCTGGTGGCTGTATTTATGGCTGCGCTGTATTTTTTTGTGGGAAAGCCTATGATAAAATTTGTCGGTAATCCAACGGAATTGGATGCATTTGTAAAAGAAAAAGGACTTGTAGGCTTTATTGTTTTTGGTCTTTTTGTATTCGTTCAGACAATGTCGTCATGTATTCCGGGACTGCCGTTTTATTTAGCTTCGGGGTATCTTCTTGGTGGTTTCAAGGGAGCTTTGCTGTGCGATTTTTTTGCAACCCTTGGAAATACAGCTGCATTTCTTCTGGGAAAAAAATTCGGCAGAAGCTTTCTGTGCTATCTTTTCCCCGAGGATAAACTTAAAAAAGTTGAAGAGATCGTAGACAAAGGAAATCCAAAGCTTATCCACATTCTGTTCATGCTGTTTCCGCTTCCGAAGGACACATATGCCTGGCTGGGGTACTATTCTGAAGAAACACTTCCGGTGTGGATGATAATAACCTTCATAGCCAGATTTCCTCATATCTTCCTGTATACCTTTGGAGGAGAGAAACTTTTGTCTAATCAGTACGGGATAATTATCGGAGGCGGAGTGTTTGCGACAGTTCTCTACGCAGGGATGCTGATCGTATTAAAGAAAATGAAAGACAATAACGGGAGAGAAAAGTAAAAATGAGAGCAGTTATTACGAGGGTTACATCCGCTTCAGTGACAATTGATGGTGTGAAGAGAGCAGAGATCGGAAAAGGATTTTTGGTGCTTTTGGGAGTTCACACTTCTGACACGGCTGATCAGGCAAAAAAGATAGCTGACAAGATCTGTGGTCTTAGGATTTTTGAGGATGAAAACGGAAAAATGAATATAAATCCAAAGGATGCAGGGGCAGAGCTTCTTATTGTGAGTCAGTTTACGCTTTATGCAGACTGCAGTTCCAGAAGACCGGGATTTACACAGGCTGCAAGACCCGAAATCTCTGAGCCTTTGTATGAGCTTGTGGTAAAAGAGTGCAGAGACCGTGGATTTAAAGTAGGAACAGGTGAGTTTGGCGCAGACATGAAGGTGGAGTCAGTAAACGACGGACCGGTGACAATCGTATTGGATGTCTGACAGGTACTTTCTGTACTGAAAATCCATATAACAATAAACATCCCTAGATTGTTTGTGCGAAAAAAGGTATAATAATATACGGTTACGTTATTCTTTTAACAAGAATAAAAATATAATGTATGGGAGGTTATTTTTATGGCACGTTTTACACTACCGAGGGATGTCTACCACGGAAAGGGCGCTCTTGAGGCACTTAAGACACTTGAAGGAAAAAGAGCTATCGTCTGCGTTGGCGGAAGCTCAATGAAAAAGGGTGGATTCCTTCAGAAGGTAGAAGACTACCTTAAAGAAGCCGGTATGGAAGTGGAACTGTTCGAGGGTATTGAGCCGGATCCTTCAGTTGAGACCGTTATGAAGGGCGCTGAGGCAATGCAGAAGTTCCAGCCTGACTGGATCGTTGCAATTGGTGGCGGATCACCTATCGATGCAGCTAAGGCTATGTGGATCAAGTATGAATATCCTGAGACAACTTTTGAGGATATGTGCAAGGTATTCGGACTTCCAAAGCTTCGTACAAAGGCTCATTTCTGCGCTATTCCTTCAACATCCGGAACAGCTACTGAGGTTACAGCTTTCTCAATCATCACAGATTATCAGAAGGGCATCAAGTATCCTATAGCTGACTTCGAGATCACTCCAGATGTTGCCATCGTTGATCCTGAGCTTACACATACAATGCCTGTTAAGCTGGTTGCTCACACAGGTATGGATGCCATCACTCATGCTATTGAGGCTTATGTTTCAACAGCTAACTGTGATTATACAGACGGCCTTGCCATCCACGCTATCGAGATGATACAGGCTAACCTTGTTAAGTCCTACAATGGCGATATGGATTCAAGAGATGCTATGCACAATGCACAGTGTCTTGCAGGAATGGCATTCTCTAATGCACTTCTTGGTATCGTACATTCAATGGCTCACAAGACCGGCGCTGTTTTCGCAGATAAGGGCGCACATATCATTCACGGTGCTGCTAACGCCATGTACCTTCCTAAGGTTATTGCATTTAACGCAAAGGATGAGACTGCCAAGAAGCGTTACGGAGTTATTGCTGATTATATGCACCTTGGTGGATCAAGTGATGATGAGAAGGTTAAACTTCTTATTGAATATCTGCGCAAGATGAATGATGATCTCAATATTCCTCACTGCATTAAGCACTACGGTGCAGACGGACTTCCGGCAGAAGAGGGCTTTGTTGCAGAGGATGTATTCCTTGAGAGACTTCATGATATTGCAGCTAATGCAATCCTTGATGCCTGCACAGGTTCTAACCCGCGCCAGCCAAGTCAGGAAGAGATGGAGAAGCTTCTTAAGTGCTGCTACTATGATACTGAAGTAGACTTCTGATCGCCGGTTTAAGCATATTATGGGATGCTTTTAATGGCTTTTTTAAAACCATTTTTTAAACAGAATTAAGACTACAGGATAAGGCAAGACCACGTTTTTCGCTGACTTGAGAAATTGGTCTTGCCTTTATTGAGGGGAAAAATGAACATCTTAAAAACCATTCTTTCATACGAGAATATTGTGATCCAGTGCCACGACAACCCTGACGCAGATGCTCTTGCCAGCGGCTTTGCCCTTAAGTGGTATTTGAAAAGAAACGGGAAAGACGCAAGATTTATATATGGAGGAAAGAATAAAGTTACAAAAAGTAACCTGGTTCTTATGATGGAAAAACTTGGAATTTCAGCCGAGTACGTGACAGAACTTGAAAGCCCAAAGCTTCTTGTAACTGTTGACTGTCAGTACGGGGAGAGCAATGTCACAAAGTTTGATGCGAAAAATGTCATCGTCATAGATCATCATCAGGTGTCAGGACAGCTTCCTGAGATCTTTGATGTAAGAAGTAATTACGGATCCTGCGCTTCGGTTCTTTACAAACTTTTTCTCAAAGAAAAGATAGATATAAATGAGGATGAGAACCTTGCGACAGCTCTTTACTACGGACTTATGACTGATACCGGCGGATTTGAAGAAATATCTCATCCTGTGGACAGGGATCTTAGGGACTATGCAAAGCCAAGACAGTCGGATATCATTCTTTTCAAAAATTCCAACCTGTCAAGGCAGGAACTGATAATCGCAGGAGAAGCCCTTAAAAACGCAGATTATAATGACAAGTGGTCCTATGCTGTGGTCTCAGCCAAACCCTGTGATCCCAATATCCTTGGTATTATAAGCGATATGCTGCTGGAAGTGGATACGGTAAATTGCTGCCTTGTCTACAGTATTATGCCCTATGGGATAAAAATATCAGTCAGAAGCTGTATCAAGGAAGTAAAGGCAAGTGAACTGGCTTCTTTTATTGCACAGGATCTTGGCGGAGGCGGAGGACACCTTATAAAGGCAGGAGGTTTTTTGCAAAAAGATCTGATAGAAAAAGCGGGTATTGCCTACGAAGCTGATGCTCTGGAACAGTTCTTTGAAGAGAGAATGCTAGAATATTTTGAAAACTCCAAGATCATTTATGCGGGAGAAGAAGCTGAAGATATTTCTGATTTTGTGCACTATACAAAGCGCGAAGTAAAGCTTGGATTTGTGAAAGCCACAGATTTTGCAAAGAAAGGAAAAAGGATCACAATTCGTGCGCTGGAGGGAGATCTTGACGTTACCGTAAATGATGATATGTATATAATTATCGGTATCACCGGCTCTGTGTACCCTATAACAAAAGAAAAGTTTGAGGCCACTTATTTGGATTGTGACGAGCCCTATACTTTCCCCGGAGAATATGCACCGGTAGCCACACTCACTTCCACAGGAGAAAGGATAGAGCTTTTACCGTATATTTCAAGCTGCATTTCAAAAGGCGGAGACAGTATCTATGCCAGAGAGCTCGATCACAGAGTCAAGGTATTTACCACCTGGGACAGAGATAAATATTATCTGGGAAAAGAGGGCGACTACCTTGCAGTCAGATGTGATGACCTTTCTGATGTTTACGTCATCGCCAAAGATATTTTCAAAAGCACCTATGAAAAAACAGCCATTTAGTGGGAGGTGTTTGAAGCCTCACTATATTTTTCATCGCAGTATTTGCAGCGATAGATCTCTTTTTTTTCATCTGAGAGATAGAAAATCTGAGGGAGTTCCTGTTCGATGGAAGAGATGCATCTTGGGTTGTGGCATTTGATTACCCCGGTGATCTCTTTTGGAAGAACGAGAGCTCTCTTTTCTATTATCTCGCCGTTTTTGATGACGTTGACTGTGATATTGTGGTCGATAAATGCAAGGACATCCAGGTCTAAGGTGTCGATGTCACATTCAACCTTTAAGATATCTTTTTTGCCCATCACCTTGCTCTTGGCATTTTTGATTATAGCCACAGTTGAGTCGAGCTTATCAAGACCTAAGTGGTGATATATCTGCATGCCTTTTCCTGCCTGAATATGGTCAAGAACAAAGCCTTCTTCAATCTTTCCTATGTTTAACATAAGCGTTCCTTCCTATAAACATTCATTCTTTAAAAAAGAATTTTTAAAGTTCGATTGTAAATCTCCGAATCAGAATAAATGAAAGTTTTATACAGCAAGATCAAAACTTTCTGAGAAGTCCCTCGTTCATATGAGCATCTGTCATATCAAGCAGAGTGAGTATCAGGGCCATTCGCACGTACAGTCCGTACTGAACCTGCTTAAAATATGCTGCTCTCGGGTCATTGTCTATTTCGACAGAAATCTCATTTACTCTTGGAAGAGGGTGGAGGATGTACATCTTCTCTTTTGCCAGAGCCATCTTATCTTTATCCAGAATATAGAAGTTCTTCAAACGGATGTAGTCTTCCTCGTTAAAGAATCTTTCCTTCTGAACTCTTGTCATGTACAAGAAGTCAAGGCGGGGCATTACTTCCTCAAGCCTTATTACCTCTTCGTAGGTTATGCCCTTGGAATCAAGCATTTCTGTTATGTAGTCCGGAACCTTTAATTCATTTGGTGAAATGAAAATAAAATGAATTCCGCTGTAGCGGGTAAGAGCATTGATAAGAGAGTGAACGGTACGACCGAATTTAAGGTCTCCGCAAAGTCCGATAGTAAAATCAGATAGTTTCCCATGTAGGGATCTTATAGTCAAAAGATCTGTCAAAGTCTGTGTGGGATGTTGATGTCCGCCATCACCGGCGTTAATTACGGGAATAAGAGATTTAGAAGCTGCAACCATCGGAGCACCTTCTTTTGGATGACGCATCGCACAGATATCTGCGAAACAGGAAATAACACGAATGGTGTCAGCTACGCTTTCACCCTTTGCTGCGGAGGAAGATGTGGCGTCGGCAAATCCGATGGTCTGTCCTCCAAGTCTGAGCATTGCAGTTTCAAAACTGAGTCTTGTTCTGGTACTTGGTTCATAAAAACAGGTGGCTAAAATCTTTCCGTCACATTTGTGGGAATACGCCGCCGAATTCTTTTCAATGTCATTGGCTACATCGAAAAGCGCCTCAAGCTCTTCAACAGAGAAGTCAAGAGGGTTCATCATGTGTCGCAGGTTATTCATACCGTCTCCTCATTTTGTTAGTTAGAATGTTACAACGGATGCACCTTGTGATCCATCCAAAGGGATATGATACATCACATCATCATTTCCGTAAACCTTAAAATACAAATATCTGGAAGTAAGATTAAGAGAATTGGTTACTCCCTGATAAAGCACAACCTGATTGCTGCCATCGTGGTCACACCTCTTAAGCTGGGAGAGCAGACCGTTTGAATAGGTGTAATAGATATAACGGTCGTTCATTGTGAAATTATCAAGCCTTTCTGAGGTTACGATCTCTGTCTCTCCGCTGTACATATTGGTCCTAAAGAGGCTGTAATTGGACTGGCCGTTCATATAGTAAATGTAGCCTCCGTTAACAACAGGGAAAAAAATGTTGCCGGGAAGGATATCGTAGATCCTGTCACCTGCTCTGGTGTCAAGCGCATGGAGACTGTGATCCGAAAGCACACCGGTGTAATAGATTGTTCCGTCGCTGTAGCAGATAGGGGATACCATTTCATTTAAAACGGTGCTCCTGTCAGCCTTATCGACACGGATTTTTTCAAGGAACCCCCCTTTTGTCTTGTTCTGAAAATAAACATATTCTCCGCAGAGCTGCATTTCTCCGCAAAAATCTCTTACTAGGCACTCCTGATTACGGCCGTTTATCTTGCACCTGTAGATACCGAACTGATTGCTGGCTGCGCCGAGACCAGTGACTTTTCCTGCCTTCTTGGTTGAATCCATGTAGAAGTATAAAAAGCCGTTGGCGCCGCTTATATATTTGGTCCTCATGCTGGAAAGACGCTTTAAATTTGTTTCATCTATGTCCATGGAATAAAGACAGTCATTGTCATAGGGATTGGCAAAATAAACCTTGTTGTCCATTTCAAAGAAATAACCGCCGTTATAGAGATTACCGGCAAGATTACCGACATCTGAAGGATCTTTTATTACTCGTTGATCAAGAAAATAAACCACTAAAAGAAGAACTACTATTAACCCTGTAATTATAAAGCCCAAAGCAATTCGTCTATTCATTTTTTTACCCTCTAAGAAAGATGACAGCTATTGTGTCCTAAAATAATTATATCTGCGTAAATTATTGCTATCAAGTCGAATTTAAGTATATGATATATGTGTCGAGCATTATGCTTTTGTAAAAGAATAAGACAAGGTGACACAAGCTTGACACCTTTTATATCGACATAAATTTACAGGAAAAAGAGGACAGTACCCAAAATGGATTTAAACGAACTTCGATTGGAAATAGATAATGTAGACAGGCAGATGGTGGAGCTTTTTGAAAAGCGAATGGACATAGCATCAAGGATTGCCGATTACAAGATTGCCAATGGAAAAAAAGTTTTTGACAGAGACAGGGAATTACAGAAGATCAAGGCGGTAAAGGAACTTGCGCATTCTGATTTTAACAAAATAGGCGTTGAGGAGCTCTTTTCCCAGCTTATGAGCGTCAGCAGAAAGCTCCAGTATCAAAAGCTCAGTGACGTTGGAGCATCAGGACACCTTCCGTTTATTCCTATAGATTCGATTGACAAAAAGAATTCCAGAGTATGCTATCAGGGAGCTGAGGGCGCTTATTCCGAGCTTGCCATGAAGAAGTTTTTTGGTGATGACGTGAACTGTTTTCATGTGGAGACCTTCAGGGATGCCATGCAGGTTCTTGAGGAGGGGAGCGCGGATTATGCGGTGCTTCCTATTGAAAATTCCACAGCGGGAGTTATCAGCGAGACATACGATCTTTTGACAGAGTATGAGAACTATATTGTCGGCGAGCAGATAATCGAGATAAGGCACTGCCTGATGGGCGTCAAAGGAGCCACATTGTCTGATATAAAGACTGTCTATTCACATCCCCAGTCTCTTATGCAGAGCGCCAGATTCCTTAACCAGCACAGTGATATCCGGCAGATAGGTATGAAGAACAATGCCTTCGCTGCCAGAAAGGTATCTGAAGACAATGACAGGACAGAGGCGGCTATTGCAAGCTCGCTGGCTGCAAAGATCTATGGCCTTGACATCATTCAGGAGGGCATAAACCAGGCTGATTCCAACTCCACACGATTTATTGTGGTTACCAATCAGAAAGTATTTTTAAGGGGAGCAGGAAAGATAAGCCTGTGCCTTGAAATTCCGCACGAGGCCGGAGCTCTTTACCACATAATGTCCCATTTTATCTATAATAATCTGAATATGACTAAGATTGAATCTAGGCCTATCGAGGACAAGGACTGGGAGTACAGATTCTTTATAGACTTTGACGGAAATCTGGAGGACAGTGCAGTTAAGAACGCTCTCAGAGGACTTCGCGAAGAAGCCAAGATGATGAAGGTTCTGGGGAATTATTAATGTTTTTTCAGAATAATAAATGACCGTTATGATCCGGGGGGATATAAGGTTAAATTTTTAATGAGGTGTTTCTATGACGGGTGAATTGTTTGCAGCAATTGATGTTGGATCCTACGAGATGGCTCTTAAGATATTTGAGCTTTCCCACAAATACGGGGTCAGGGAGCTTGACCATGTTAGACATCGAATGGATATAGGAAGTGAAACCTATGCTTCCGGAGCTATTTCCAACAGACATGTGGATGAGATGATAAGGCTCTTGTCCGACTTCAAAAAGATCATGAAGGGCTATGGAGTAACCCACTATCAGGCTTACGGTACAAGTGCTGTCAGAGAGACGAAGGATATTGAGATCGTAAGGGATCTGATCGAGAGAAGAACAGGAATACATATTGATATTCTCAGTAACTCAGAGCAGAGATTCCTTGACTATAAGTCCATCGCTCTTAAACATGAGCATTTTCAGGAGATAATCGCAAAGCCTACAGCAATAGTGGATATTGGCGGCGGCAGTATTCAGATATCTCTTTTTGAAAAAGATACGCTGGTGGCCACTCAGAACCTACGGACAGGTGTTCTGAGGATCCATACCACCATGGAAGAAGTACATGCCACAAGGCTTAAGTACAAAGATCTGGTTTCCGAGCTTGTAAACTCGCAGCTGTCGGTCTTTTCCAAGATGCATTTAAAGGATAAGAGAATTGAGAACATCATCATAATCGATGACTATGTTTCTCCGATCATCCAGAAGTACAGACAGGGACCTGAGAAAATGAGGTTTGTCACAAAGGACGAATACCTGGGATTCCTCGAACAGGCGGGGGATATCAGTGAGGTGGAGGTGGCCAAAAAGCTGTCGATGCCACAGGAAAACGTTCCGCTTTTGTATGTATCTGCAGTGATCATAAAGTGTATTCTGGATGCTACAAATGCGACAAATATCTGGGCTCCGGGAATAACACTCTGTGATGGCATAGCTTATGAGTACGCTGAAAAAAAGAACTTTATCAAGTCACCTCATGATTTTGAGAAAGATATTGTTGCCTGTGCTCAAAATATTTCAAAGAGGTTCATGGGCAGTAAGTCCAGAAGAGAGACGCTGCAGAGACTGTCACTTACTATTTTTGACAACACAAGACAGCTCCACGGGCTCTCAGGCAGAGACAGGCTTCTTCTTCAGATTGCAACGATCCTGCATGACTGCGGTAAGTATATAAGCATGGTTAATTTAGGAGACTGCTCCTATAACATAATTATGTCCACTGAGATCATAGGCTTGTCACACCTTGAGAGGCTTATTGTCGCAAATGTGGTCAGGTACAATCACGAGAAGTTCGACTACTTTGGAAGCAGTTACTATATCAAGGAACTGTCAAGGGAAGAGTACATTCGCGTGGCAAAACTGACGGCAATTCTTCGAATCGCCAACGGCCTTGACCGAACGCACAAGCAGAAGTTCAAGGATGTCAAGGTAGTGATAGCGGACAGAGAACTTATAATAACCGTGGATACCAAGGCAGATATCACACTTGAGAAGGGGCTCTTTACCAACAGAGCTGCATTCTTTGAGGAAGTATACGGTATCAAACCTGTGATAAGGCAAAAGAAAATGCTGTAATCAGTTGCTTTTGTGACCAAGGCTTTTCTGTTTGAAAGTAAATGAGGAGTTATATGGCTAAGAAAAAAAATACAAATACGATAGATTTTGAGGACCCTAAATACTACATCAACAGGGAACTTAGCTGGATGCAGTTCAATGAAAGAGTTTTGTCTGAGGCGGAGGATCTGACCAATCCTTTGTTTGAGAGGCTCAAATTCCTCAGCATCTCAGCCAGTAACCTGGACGAGTTTTTTATGGTAAGAGTTGCATCCTTAAAGGACATGATAAATGCCGGCTACAAAAAGCCTGACATAGCAGGAATGACTGCAAAGCAGCAGCTGAGTGCCGTTCTTTGCAATGTCCATGACTTTGTGGACAAGCAGTATGAGATATACAATAAGAAGCTCCTTCCTGCACTTCTTTCAAGCGGTGTCTTGATCTGTGAGGAAAAAGACCTTACAGGCAAGGACAGTGAGTATGTAGACAGGTATTTTGATGAATTTATCTACCCTGTACTTACGCCTATGGCTGTGGATTCTTCAAGACCGTTTCCGCTTATCAGGAACAAGACACTTAATATTGCAGCTCTTTTGACAAAGAAAGAGGGCAAGGATGATGTGGACTTTGCTACCGTGCAGGTTCCGGATGTACTTCCAAGAATCATTGAGATTCCCGGAAACGGCAAGGACGGGGAGGTCAGAAAGGTCATTTTCCTTGAACAGATCATTCAGAGAAATGTGTCAAAGCTGTTCCTTAATTACAATGTTCTTACAAGTGCGCCCTACAGAGTCGGCAGAAATGCGGACCTTTCAATAGACGAAGATGAGGCGGAGGATCTTTTAAAAGAGATCGAGAAGAAGAACAAGAAAAGACAGAAGGGACAGGATAAAAGACTTGAGGTATCAAAGGACATAGACAATAAGCTTCTTAAGCTCATTACTAAGGAACTGAAGGTTGAGGAGAATGAGATATACAAGATTGAAGGACCTCTTGATCTGACTTTCCTTATGAAGATGTATAAGCTTGAGGGCTTTGACCATCTTAAGGAACACAGATATAAAGAGCCGCAGCCAGTACCGGAGTTTTCTTCCGATGAGGATATCTTTGATGTCATTTCAAAGAAAGACGTACTGATGCACCACCCATACGAGACCTTTGAAAATGTTGTGAAGTTTGTTGAGCATGCAGCAGTTGATCCGGATGTTCTGGCGATAAAGCAGACCCTTTACAGGGTAAGCGGCAATTCTCCGATCATTGCAGCTCTTGCAAAGGCCGCAGATAATGGCAAGCAGGTAACGGTTCTTGTTGAGCTGAAGGCAAGGTTTGATGAGGAGAACAACATTGTCTGGGCAAAGATGCTGGAAAAAGCAGGGTGTCATGTTATTTACGGACTTGTTGGCCTTAAGACTCACTGTAAGATAACGCTGGTGGTAAGGCGCGAAGAGGACGGCATAAAGCGCTATGTGCACCTTGCAACCGGAAACTACAACGACTCAACTGCAAAACAGTACACCGATGTGGGACTCTTTACCTGTGCACCGGCATTTGGCGAGGATGCTACAGCGGTATTTAATATGCTGTCTGGTTATTCCGAACCCCTTGGATGGAACAAGCTCTCCCTGGCACCGCTATGGCTTAAGGACAGAATACTTTATCTTATCAAAAGAGAAGAGGAGCATGCCCTGGCGGGAGAACCGGCTCGAATTATCGCCAAGATGAATTCCATATGCCACAAGGAAGTAATTGCAGCCCTGTACAAGGCGAGCTGCGCCGGTGTAAAGATTGATCTGATCGTTAGAGGTATATGCTGCCTTAGAGCGGGAGTACCCGGGGTCAGTGAAAATATCACTGTAAGATCCATAGTCGGTAATTTCCTTGAGCATAGCAGGATCTTTTACTTTGAAAACGGTGGAAATCCTGAGTACTATGCCAGCAGCGCAGACTGGATGCCAAGAAACCTTGAGCGCAGGGTTGAGATTCTTTTCCCGGTGGAAAATGAAGCTTTAAGGAAAAAGCTCATGCATATCCTTGATCTGGAACTTAAGGATACGGAAAAAGCTCATATCATGGATGCGGATGGTGTCTATGTTAAGCCTGTGATTAAAGGGGATGACTTTGAGAAGATCAATTCTCAGCTGATCTTTGGCCAGGAGGCTTCAAGGAATTCGAAAAGCCTTGGCCATCAGCATTCAAGGGTCTTTATTCCGGAGATGAAGGCGTGAAAATGGACAAATAAATATAACACTGCTAATTGATGAATTGCAGGAAATGAGAGGACATACAGCAAAATGAGATATATTTTGGCATCGGGATCACCAAGAAGAAGGGAGCTTTTATCAAAGGTACTTTCAGAGTATGAGGTGATTCCCGCTGTTTCGGAAGAAAAAACAACAAGCACCGAGCCAAGTAAAGTGGTGGAGGAGTTGTCGTTTCAAAAAGCTTCCGAGATTTTTCACAAAATTTTTATTAATGAACGTGACAGATACGTTGTAATTGGCGCGGACACCGTTGTATCATATAAGGGTAAGATACTTGGAAAACCAAAGGACAGAGAAGATGCTGCCGGAATGATAAAGCAGTTTTCCGGCGATACACATGCCGTATACACAGGCGTTACATTATTCTATGTGGATGAGAATGGCAGGCAGTGCCATCATACTTTCCACGAAGAAACCCTGGTAGATGTGGCGGCTATGACTGATAAGGAAATAGAGGATTACGTAGCAACAGGAGAGCCTGATGACAAGGCCGGAGCATATGGCATTCAGGGGCAGTTTGCTATATACATTGAAGGCATTAAGGGAGACTACTACAATGTGGTTGGACTTCCGATCGCAAGGCTCTATAGGGAAATGAAGAGTAAAAAATTATTATAGGGTTTCGGAGGATTATTTTATGCACGAGTATGACGAGGCGGTTCTAAGATGTTTTCTGGAAAATCAGGGACAGCTTTTCCCTGAGGATGTGGCGGAGAATATGGAGGAAGCAGAGGCTTTCCTCGAAGACTGCATGGCTGTGGTTGTGGACGGTCCGGACGAGGTTGAGGAGTATTTCGAGGAATCCGGCGTAGACACCGAGGGCGGTAATGTACTTGATGCTGATGAGGTATTCGACATCGGAGATGGAAGATATCTTATAGTCGAGGCATGATAGCATATTTTTTGACTTTGTATTATAGTTATCGGAGTGGGATTTTTATTCCGCTTCGGTAACTTTTTTATATCATAGGAAAATGCTCCGCATTTTTGGAACGACGTTTTTTTATTTAGGATTATTGATATGAGTAAAATTTTCTTTTTTGATTTGGACGGAACTCTTCTAAACAGCGAGAAGAGGATCACGGAAAAAACCATGGAGGCGCTGAAGACTTTTACGGATGCAGGAAATCATTTCTGCATTAATACGGGACGCGCCATTGACAGTGCAAAAGCTGTGTATGATGGACTTGGCCTTGATTTTAAGGGGAGCTTTTTGTGTGGCTCCAACGGAACTGAAATCTATAGTGTAGATGATGGAAAATATGTGTACAGGACAGGTGTGGAACTTGAGCTTGTGCCTAAGATACTTGACCTTGCTGAGGAGTACGGAATTCACTGTCATACCTACAATGATGACCATATTGTATCAAGGCACGACGGCGAGTGCATGAATTATTACAGAAGGGTCATCAAGACTCCGCTTATTGTCACGGACGATGTGCTTAAAGAAATCCACAGACCACCATCAAAGATGATAGCTATTGAGCTTCATGATCATGACAAGCAGGAGCGCTTCAGAGAGGCACTTCAGAAAATGGTAGGGGATAAGCTCACTTTATTGTATTCGAATCCATACTACATGGAGATATTCCCTTCTGAAGCCGGAAAGGGAAGCGCTGTTACCAGGCTTGCAAAAATTCTTGGAATTCCTGTGGAAAACACCTATGCTGCCGGAGATGAGCAGAACGATATCTCTATGATCGAGGCAGCCGGCTGCGGTATTGCAATGGCTAACGCAACAGACATGGTAAAGCAGATTGCAGACGTGGTTACAACTTACGACAACAATCACGACGGACTGGCTGAGTTCATTCTTGAAGCCGCAAAGTAGTGATGGCCGGACGCATCAATGAAACAAACAATAATTGGCTGGAGGGACGGATAGTGAGAAGGATAGATTTACATACGCATAGTACGTGTTCGGATGGATCGTACAGTGTACATGAGCTCATAGATTATGCACATGAGAAGGGACTTGCTGCGATTGCACTGACGGATCACGATACGATTGATGGTGTGGAAGAGGCAGTCAGATATGGAAAAGAGAAATACCCTGACATGGAAGTTATACCCGGGATTGAGTTCAGTACAGTGAACGAAGGGAAGGATGTTCATGTTGTGGGGCTTTATGTTGACTATAAAGACCAGAAATTAAAGGATAAGCTGAGGACTTTTAAGAATGCCAGGGTGGAACGCAATAGGAAGATGTGCAAGAAACTTACTGATGGCGGAATACCGATAGCTTACGAGGATCTTGAGAAGGCTTTTCCGGATACGACAATAACAAGGGCACACTATGCAAAGTATATGCTTGAAAAGGGGTATATAAAGTCCAGGCAGGAGGCTTTTGACAGATACATAGGAGATAATTGTCCTTACTTTGTGCCAAGGGAGAATATAACGCCGGAAATGGCTATCGAGTGCATACTGGAAAACGGGGCAGTTCCTGTTTTGGCTCATCCGGTGCTCTATCATATGAGCGATGCCAAGTTGGAGGCTTTAGTTGTAAGACTTAAAAAGGCAGGTCTTAAGGGGCTTGAAGCAATCTATACTACTTATGAGGCCTATGAAGAGAGACAGATGAAAGAACTCGCTGAAAGGCAGGGACTTTTAATCAGCGGAGGAAGTGATTTCCACGGTACCAATAAGGTAAATATCGATCTTGCTGTTGGATACGGAAGTCTTTTTGTTCCGGAAGATCTTTTGCCGCCAATCAAAGAGGCTGCAGGGCGCAGGCTTGAGGACTGAAGTTATCGGGGCAAGCTTAATAGCGAGTGAACAGTAACGAATTAACATATAAGATAACAGTGTCCGTTGACATCAGGGGCAAAACTGTGCTTTAATTATTTAAATTGCTAAAGGGGAAAGGGGATTTATGATGAGTGAAGAAGTAAAGATTCCATATAAAATCTATTTAAGCGAAGATGAGATACCAAGACAGTGGTATAACGTAAGGGCAGATATGAAGAATAAGCCCGCTCCGCTTCTTAATCCGGCAACATTAAAGCCGATGACATTTGAAGATCTTCGTCCTGTTTTTTGCGATGAGCTTATAAAGCAGGAACTTGATAATACCACACCTTATATTGATATCCCTGATGAGATCATGGACTTTTACAAGATGTACAGACCATCACCTCTTGTAAGAGCGTACTTCCTTGAGAAGGCGCTTGGAACACCGGCCAAGATCTACTACAAATTCGAGGGTAATAATACCAGTGGTTCCCATAAGCTTAATTCTGCTATCGTTCAGGCATATTATGCCAAGAAGCAGGGACTTAAGGGAGTGACAACAGAGACAGGTGCCGGACAGTGGGGAACAGCTCTTTCTATGGCATCATCATATTTCGGAATTGACTGTAAGGTCTACATGGTTAAAGTTTCATATGAACAGAAGCCATTCAGACGTGAAGTTATGCGTACTTACGGAGCAAGTGTTACACCTTCTCCTTCCATGGAGACTGAGATCGGACGCAAGATCAATGCAGAGCATCCCGGTACCACAGGAAGCCTTGGCTGTGCAATTTCAGAGGCTGTTGAAGTTGCAACACATACAGAGGGCTACAGATATGTTCTTGGAAGCGTTCTTAATCAGGTTCTTTTGCATCAGACGGTTATTGGACTTGAGGCTAAGGCTGCACTTGATAAGTACGGCGTCACACCTGATATTATAATCGGATGCGCAGGCGGCGGATCCAACCTGGGCGGTCTTATCTCTCCGTTCATGGGAGAGAAGCTTCGCGGCGAAAAAGACTACAGAATAATTGCTGTTGAGCCTGCAAGCTGCCCAAGCCTTACTAGAGGTAAGTTTGCATACGACTTCTGCGATACCGGAATGGTATGTCCTCTTGCCAAGATGTATACGCTTGGCAGTAACTTCATTCCTTCTGCAAACCATGCAGGTGGACTTCGTTATCACGGTATGAGCCCGATTCTTTCACAGCTCTATGATGACGGACTTATGGAAGCAAGAAGCGTTGAGCAGACATCAGTATTTGAGGCAGCTCAGAAGTTTGCAAGGGTTGAAGGAATCCTTCCTGCACCTGAGAGCAGCCATGCTATAAAAGCGGCTATAGATGAGGCGCTTAAGTGCAAGGAGACAGGAGAGGAAAAGACAATTCTCTTTGGTCTTACAGGAACAGGCTACTTTGATATGGTTGCATACCAGAAGTTCAATGACGGTGTAATGACAGATTACATCCCGACAGATGAAGAACTTCAGAAGAGCTTTGATACCCTGCCTAAGGTAGAGCTTTGATCGCATTTTGAATCAGTACGATTATTATTTAATGATTCATCATATTTTTTATTACAAATTATTAGATTTATATATTTAGAAGCTATATAGAATTAGGAGCAGTTACATGAATATTGTTTGTTTGGATTTAGAAGGCGTATTGGTACCGGAGATATGGATTGCATTCTCTGAGGAAAGCGGAATCCCGGAGCTTAAGAAAACTACAAGAGATGAACCGGATTATGACAAGCTCATGAAATGGAGACTTGGAATATTAAAGGAACATGGTCTTGGACTTAAAGAAATTCAGGATACCATCAGGAAGATCGATCCGCTTCCTGGTGCAAAAGAGTTTTTGGATGAGCTTCGCAGCATAACTCAGGTAATAATCATCAGTGATACCTTTACACAGTTCGCTACACCGCTTATGGAGAAGCTTGGATGGCCCACAATTTTCTGCAACAGTCTTGAGGTTGCTGAAAGTGGTGAGATCACAGGCTTTAAAATGAGAATTGAGAATTCAAAACTCACAACCGTCAAGGCACTTCAATCAATCGGTTATGAGACTATTGCCAGCGGTGACAGCTACAATGATCTCGCGATGATAAAGGCTTCAAAGGCAGGATTCCTTTTCAGATCCACAGACAAGATCAAGGCTGACTATCCTGAACTTCCTGCATTTGAAGAGTACAAAGATCTTTTGGATGCAATCAAAAAGGCACTTTAAGCTTTTTTGACATAATGAATTGTTTTTAGAAATATGCATATTATGATATGATTAATTAGGGGCAAAGGTCTATGACTTTTGCCCTTAGTTGTAGAACAGTAACGGAGATTACCATTTGGAAAGAGCCCGGTGGAGGCTTATTATGGGAAATGTCGTAAATTATATTAAGTGGAGGGGCGATCTTTCTTTTTTCGATTCCCCCTTTAATGAAGTGGATAATCTGGCACTTTCGCTGCTTATTTACAATGACTTTTTCGGAATAGTTCCTGTTAAGGGAGCTGGCATAAAGATCAGTATCAAAGACGCAGCAGAGTGGTATTTTACCAAGCATAGCATAGATGAGTGCTCCAGGCTTGATTTTGACTGGATTCTATATTATATGGCCAAAACCGGGCGCTTTGGAGATCTCTATCTTTCCGATTATGTAGATTTAAATGAGTCGGAAAAAGATATGATGTTTACGGCTTTTACCGTGCATTTGCCTGACGGTACCAAGTACGTGGCTTTTCGCGGTACAACCATGGATATTGAAGACTGGAGACTGGACTTTAAGATAAGCTTTGAGGAAATTGGTGCCCAGAAAGCTGCTGCAGAATACCTTAAGTTCATTACGGAAAAGTATTCGGGAGATATTTTTGTGGGAGGCCATTCAAAGGGCGGAAACCTGGCTGTATACTCAGCTATGAATGCTCCTGATGTTGTAAGGAACAGGATAAAGAGAATTTACAGTAACGACGGTCCCGGATTTGCGCCGGAGCTTCTCGATGAAAAGAAGTTTGATGACATTAAAGACCGTATAACACATATTGTCCCTACTTTCTGCGTAGTTGGTATGCTTTTTGAATTAAATGTTCCGCATATGATAGTTGCGTCAGACGGGGAAAAGATCCTTCAGCATTCAGGCATGACCTGGAAGGTTGAGGGAGACCATTTTATCAGGAAAAGATATTTGTCTGAAGAGAGCATTGTCTATAACAAAGCAATAGATGATTGGATTGGAAATGCCACAATGGAGCAGCGACAGGCTTTTACAAGGGATATCTTTGATGCTATGAAGGCTGCAGGTGCAGTAAGTATCTATGATATTTCAAAGGGCGGTTTTCACGACTTTGGAACAATACTTTTATCTGCTGCTAATTCAGAGAGTAAGACCAAGATTGTATTTGGCAAGTTTTTTGGCTCTCTTTGGAGGTCAATAGAGAAGATAAAAGTTGTGGACACTATAAAATCTCTGCAGGGACTTATCGATATATTCCTGATATTTATAGGAATTGTTTTTCTTACGATACCCAAGGAAGTGTATATGGTCCTTGGTGGCGCCATTGCTTTTGTGGTGGCTCTATGGAGCGCAGTCATGCTTCTTAAGGCGGGAGTCAGAGATGAGAACCCTTTTATGAAAAGAGGGCGTATGATATTCCACATTATCATCATGTGGTTTATGGTTTTCATTCTGTCAAACCTTGAGAGAATACCTACATGGACAAATGTCCTTATGGCAATTGTATTCTTTTCTTTAACTGTGGCCAGTGTTCGCTACATAGTAAAGAATAAGGCAACAATTTCCGGTAAAGCCAAATTCTGGATGATACTGGTTGCTGTTGTTAATCTCAATGTTGGAATCGTCTCACTTATAACGCCGCAGAGGCTTTACTACGGCAAATCTATGACGGTGGGAAGTTACCTGATACTTGTGGGCTTTGTGAGATTTATTATCCAGGTCCTTGAGCAGAGTCAGAACAGTACTGAGCATTCACGGTACTATGAAGATGATTGAAGTAATCTGGTCATACTTGCAGAGATATGTGACAAGGACAGTTAGAAGAAATGTGTTGACAGCCTGTAGTCTCCTTTGCTACAATGTGCACAATAACATAAGAAAAGCGTTGACGGAAAGAGTAGTTTGCGATGAATCATCCAGAGAGAATGGCATTTGGTGGAAGTCATTTATGAGGATAGCAGGCGAAAACCATTCCTGAGCTGTAATGCCCAACAATAGTAAGCATTACCGTATGCCTGCGTTAAAGGATAGGATTTGATAGAATCTGAAGTAAAAAGTTAAGGTGGAACCGTGCGTACTGCACCCTTAAGATCATTAGATCTTATGGGTGCATTTTTGTTTTCTAAATACAAAAACACATTTTCTTATGTTGTTGCCATCTACTAAACATTTAAAAATGAAAGGAGCAACATATTATGAAAGTACTACAAAACGATCAGCAGGTAATTGATGTATCTTTTGACAGCAAGGAAGGAAAGAAGGCTTTCTGGCATACAAGCGCCCATGTCCTTGCCCAGGCAGTAAAGAGGCTTTATCCTGATGCCAAATGTGCCATAGGACCTGCAATCGAAAACGGATTCTACTATGACTTTGATTTTGATTTTTCCTTTAATGAAGAAAACTTAAGGGATGTTGAGGCTGAGATGATGAGGATTGTAAAAGAGTCACTTTCTCTTTCGGTTTTAGACAAGTCAAAGCCGGAGGCAATTGCCTATATGGATAAGCAGCAGGAACCCTTCAAGCTTGAAATGATAAAAGAACTACCGGATGGCGAGAAGATCTCTTTTTACAAACAGGGAGACTATGCGGAGTTCTGCCGGGGGCCGCACCTTGCAAATGTAAGCTACATCAAGGCTGTTAAGCTTTTGTCTGTGGCGGGTGCATACTGGCGAGGCGATGAGCATAACAAGATGCTTACGAGGATATACGGAATCTCTTTTCCCAAGGCATCGATGATGGAAGATTACCTTCATCAGTTAGAGGAAGCCAAGGCCAGAGATCACAGGAAATTGGGAAAAGAGCTGGAGCTTTTTGCGATAATGGATGAAGGCCCGGGACTGCCATTTTATTTCCCCAAGGGGTTAATTCTTAAAAATCAGCTAATCGACTACTGGAGGAAAATACATCTACGTGAAGGATACCAGGAAATATCAACGCCAATTATGCTGATGAGATCACTTTGGGAAAAATCCGGACATTGGGACCATTACAGAGATAACATGTACGTAACGAGTGTAGATGATATGGACTATGCTATTAAGCCTATGAACTGCCCGGGCGGAATGCTGGTGTATAAGTCGAAGTCCCATTCCTACAGGGAATTCCCCATAAGAGTTGGAGAACTTGGAATAGTTCACAGGGCTGAGAAGTCCGGAACGCTGCATGGCCTTATGAGGGCAAGAAGTTTTACGCAGGATGATGCCCATATATTTATGAGAGAAGACCAGGTCAAACAGGAGATTCAAGGAGTCATAAGACTTATCGATGAGGTATATTCCAAGTTTGGATTCCCTTATGAGATTGAGCTTTCGACGAGGCCGGAAAATTCCATAGGAAGCGATGAGGATTGGGAACTGGCCATCAATTCCCTAAGGGAAGCCGTTGAGGAAATGGGAAGGCCATACTCGATCAATGAAGGAGACGGCGCATTCTATGGCCCCAAGCTGGATTTCCATGTGAAGGACTCCATAGGCAGAACGTGGCAGTGTGGAACGATACAGCTTGATTTCCAGCTTCCACAGCGTTTTGACCTGGATTATGTGGGAGAAGATGGGGAAAGACACCGTCCTATCATGCTTCACAGAGTGGTGTTTGGCTCTATAGACCGCTTTATCGGAATTCTGATAGAGCATTACGCTGGAAAGTTCCCGGTGTGGCTATCTCCTGTACAGGTAAGGATAATTCCGGTATCAGATAAGTTCCTGAATTATTCAAAAGAAATATTGAATGCATTAAGAGCACAGGATGTCCGCGTTGAACTTGATGACAGGAATGAGAAACTTGGTTATAAAATCCGGGAAGGAAGAATTGATAAGGTGCCTTTTATGATTGTTATCGGCGAAAAGGAAGAGAGCGGAAGTGTGGTTTCTGTCAGAGTCAGGGATGCTGAGCCTGACAAGGCAGACCTTGGTCAGATGTCAATTGAAGAGTTTATAAGTCTGGTTAAGAGGAGCTGAAAAAAGAAATGGCTGCCGCACTAAATGAAGATTAGTGCGGTAGCCATATATACTGTTTCTGAATTGCTTTCGAAAACTGTTGATGAAGCAGGTCCTCTTTCTTACATATTAATTTGGTGATCAGACATTAAGTTCTGTTCCTGTAAGAAGCTTGTATGCTTCAAGATATTTCTCGATAGTCTTGTCGATAACATCCTGAGGAAGATTGTAATCGCTGTCAGGGTTAGCCTTGAGCCAGTTACGAACAAACTGCTTGTCAAATGATGGCTGGTCATGACCTTCTTCATAACCTTCAACAGGCCAGAAACGTGAGCTGTCAGGTGTGAGCATCTCGTCGGCAAGAACAACTTCGCCGTTCTCGTCTACACCAAACTCAAACTTGGTATCTGCAATGATGATTCCACGAGTGAGAGCGTAGTCAGCGCATTTTTTGTAAAGAGCGATTGTGTAGTCGCGGATCTTGGCTGCATAATCTGCACCATGTCCGGGGAAAGCCTTCTCAAGAACTTCAATGCTTCTCTCAAAGTCAATGTTTTCGTCATGGTCACCAATCTCAGCTTTAGTACTTGGTGTGTAGATTGGTTCAGGGAGCTTGCCACATTCCTTAAGTCCCTCAGGAAGCTTTATTCCGCAAACTGTTCCGTTCTCCTTGTAGCTCTTCCAGCCACTGCCTGTGATATAGCCACGAACAATGCACTCAACAGGGATCATTGTAAGCTTTTTGCAAAGCATACTGTTACCTGTAAAATCAGGAGTTCTGAAAAATTCGGGCATATCAGCTGTATCTGTGCTGATCATGTGATTTTTGACAACGTCCTTTGTGTAGTCAAACCAAAACTTGGACATCTGAGTTAAAACAGCGCCTTTTTTAGTTACCTTGTTCTTAAGGATCACGTCAAAGGCTGAAATTCTGTCGGTTGCAACCATTATAAGGTTCTCACCGATGTCGTAGATTTCTCTTACTTTTCCTTCTTTTACTGGCTTAAATTCCTGCATGCGCTTGCTCCTCCAATAATTGCATTTGTGAGATATACATGTCCACTGTAATTGTAAAAGGACATGCTTTCTTTTATCATTTCATATACCGGTATCCTTAATCGGATAGGGCATGAATGAACAGATCAGTCGTCCTCTTCTTCGTCAGTAGCGGTATTGTAAACAGTACGTTTTCTCGCCATTTCGTCGTTTTCAAGGTACTCATCGTAAGTAGAACGCTTGTCAATAAGGCTTCCGTCAGGAAGAATTTCCATGATCCTGTTGGCGGTAGTCTGTACAACCTGATGGTCACGACAAGCAAAAAGCTCAACACCCGGGAATTTGATCATTCCGTCGTTGAGAGCGGAGATAGACTCCATATCAAGGTGGTTGGTGGGCTCATCAAAGATAAGGCAGTTAGCTCCGGAAATCATCATCTTGGAAAGAAGGCAGCGAACCTTCTCGCCTCCGGAAAGAACCTTAACCTTTTTAACACCGTCTTCGCCGGCAAAGAGCATACGTCCAAGGAAACCTCTTACATAAGTAGCATCCTTGATCTCTGAATAGCCGGTGAGCCACTCGGTAATTGTGTAGTCGTTATCGAACTCTTTGGTGTTGTCCTTAGGGAAGTAAGCCTGAGAAGTGGTTACACCCCATTTGTATGTACCCTCATCAGGCTCAATCTCACCTGTAAGGATCTGGAAGAGAGTAGTCTTTGCAAGCTCATTGCCGCCTACAAAGGCAATCTTATCTTCACGCTGAACAACAAAAGAAATATTATCAAGAACCTTCTCGCCATTGATTGTCTTTGAAAGACCCTCAACGGTAAGAACTTCATTACCGATCTCACGATCTGGTCTGAAGTCGATGTACGGATACTTTCTGCTGGAAGGCTTAATTGTATCAAGCTCGATTTTCTCAAGGGCCTTCTTTCTGGAAGTAGCCTGTTTACTCTTACTTGCGTTAGCAGAGAAGCGGGCGATGAATTCCTTGAGCTCTTTGATCTGTTCCTCTTTCTTCTTATTAGCTTCCTTCATCTGACGGATCATGAGCTGTGATGACTCATACCAGAAATCATAGTTGCCGGCATAGAGCTGTATTTTGCCGTAATCTATATCTGCAATGTATGTGCAAACCTTGTTGAGGAAGTAACGGTCATGGGATACAACGATGACTGTGTTCTCAAAGTTGATAAGGAACTCTTCGAGCCATGCAATGGCATCCAGATCAAGGTGGTTGGTAGGCTCGTCAAGAAGCAGGATATCAGGATTTCCTAAAAGTGCTCTTGCAAGAAGAACCTTGACCTTCTGGGCACCGTCGAGCTCTTTCATAAGCTTGTAATGATACTCGCCATCAATTCCAAGTCCGTTCAAAAGGCTCTCTGCATCTGATTCAGCTTCCCATCCGTTCATTTCGGCGAATTCAGCCTCAAGTTCACTGGCGCGGATACCGTCCTCATCTGTGAAATCTTCTTTTGCATAAATTGCATCCTTCTCATTCTTGATCTCGAAAAGACGCGCATTTCCTGCAATAACTGTATCGAGAACAACGTTCTCGTCATATTTGAAGTGGTCCTGCTCAAGGAAAGAGAGACGCTCGCCGTCGGAAATAACAACATCTCCGTTTGTGGTCTCAATCTGACCGGACAAGATCTTTAAAAAAGTTGACTTTCCGGCACCGTTAGCACCGATGATACCGTAGCAGTTACCGGGAGTGAACTTGATGTTAACATCTTCAAAAAGAGCTTTCTTACCAACTCTTAAGGTTACGTTATTTGCACTAATCATTAAAAAATAACCTCACATATTTCAAAACTATTCTTTGCAACAGTTCGTATTATATTAGAATCTTCTATATAATGCAATAAAAAGTATTGACACGGGAGGGGGATTACCTTTTTTGTAGAAAAATATGGAAAAAATGGATGAAACTGAATATAAATGGAAGACAATTGAGTTTCGCCAAGAGCCATTATTGTAGTAATCTTATTCTGAATAAAAATGACAGATAGAATGAGCACTATGGGGGAAAAAGATTTGTTTGAGATTGATAGAAGCGTCATTTATTCGAAAGAAAAGGGATATGGTTATCTGGAATTGACCAAAGGTATAACGAAATGTGATGGGGAGTATTTGCCGGTAACTGAAACAGAGTCTGTAATTGCCCTAAAAAACGGTGGTTGGAATGTGCGAAGACTGGCAGAAGCAGCGTGCCGTGATGAAATAGGTAGCATGCTTCATAGAAATGTAGATCTGTACCGTATAGATGTGCCCGAGGAAGGAACTTACAGGGTAGATCTGTCTATAAATGCGGGAAAAGAAGACCTTAAAAATTTGTCTGTTTTTGCAGGAAGAAGAAATCTCATAGATTATGAAGTCAGTATAAAAGCGGGAGAAAAATATACAAGAACCTTCTACCAGGCTGTTACACCGTATATTCCGCCATTGTGTTCAGAACCTGTAATTGATAGATGTATCTTCATATCTATAGCAGGAATGAAAAGTCATGCTATGCATGATCAGGAAAACCTGTTATCAGACAACTGCAAAATCTCAGTAAATGTAGTGAGAGAGGATGTACCTGTGATATGGATCGCAGGAGATTCCACGCTTACAGATCAGAATGCAGGAGTTCCTTATTATCCTTACGGAAGCTGCGCAGGCTGGGCACAGACTCTTGCAAGATTCATTGATAAAGCTGCAGTATGCAACCTGGCGCACTCGGGAATGACTACGAACTGTTTCAGGGACGATGGGCACTTTGAAATTGTAAAAGAGATGGTAAAGACCGGAGATCTTTTTATCATGCAGTTTGGACATAACGACCAGAAAAGAAGAAATCTTGCAGCTTTTGGAGGTTATGCAGAGAACCTGCGAAGATATGTAAAAGAAATCCGTGCGCTGGGGGCTGAGCCAATAATCTGCTCACCAATTAGCCGAATTCCGGGTGAGCTTCCTAAGACAAAAGACTCATCTGAAAGTGATGATGCCAAAAACACAAAGTTTTACTCACTGCTTGAATCCCATGCCAGTGCTTGCAAGAAAGTAGCGCAGGAACTGGACGTGACCTTTGTCGACCTTCATAAGAAGACCTTTGATAAATGGGTAAGCGATATTGATGCATCCCATGACTTCTTCATGCCCGGAGATATCACACACACTAATGAGTATGGTGCAGTATTGATAAGCGAATATTTCATAGAAGAGATCAGAATAGCTGCTCAAAGAAGCCCTTCAGCGAAGCGTATTGCGCAGTTTGATAATCACAGGCAGTTTACAGCTCTTTTGCCTGATCCTGATGCGAGGATTCTGCCCAAAGAACTGCCGGGACCGGACATATTCAACATAGAGCCACCATACGTGGATATAAAAGGAATTCCCGGGTATGAGGGTATAAAGAAGGCCTTTAGATACGGGCTTCTTGATCCATGTGTCATGCATCTTCATCCCTATGCGCCAATGCCGAGAGCACAGCTCTTGATGCTTCTTTTCAGAGCCTTCGGAAAAGCGGGAGTAAGACCGTACAAGGGATACTTCAAAGACATCTTTTTTGACGAGTGGGATTCCGGATATGTTCAGGCACTTGTTGACATGAATATTCCTGAAACAAAAAAGGAAAGATCCGAAATCGAGAATTCAGAAACGGTCGGCCTTGATATGATGAATCAAAAAACCTGCAGCTTCAGACCGGATGATATGCTGACCTATAAAGAATTTGCTGACTTTATAACTGAATTTGCCGGGCTGAATCCACAATTGTTCGGCGATATTTTAAGTGTATCAAGTGGAGAAACGGACGGAAAGACATTTCATATACTTAAGAAGCTTGGGGCAGTCAGAGATGAAGCTGCGCTTTCAAATGTGCAGGAACCATATGGAACTGCGAAGGAAAACGAAGTGACGAGACAGGAAGTTTATTCAGTTCTTGCAAACATCATGGAGATTCGGGGACAGGCCTCAAAAAATCTTCCTTCCGACAGTGAAGTGCATCCGGTTCACTGACAATATTCAATGCCATTAGAAACTCTAATATGGTATAATGGTTTTTGCTATAAATTGCCTTTGGCTTTAAGAGGCAAAAATTTGGGGGTTTCTAATGGCTTTTAATGTTTTTGTTGACGGATGTGCTAATCTGCCACATTCACTCACTGAAGGAATAACTATTTTACCATGTGAGTATCTGATCAATGGCAAATCAGGAATTTACAATGGCGACATTGATGGTTTTGACGGGCATTCTTATTATGAAGGTCTTAAAAACGGAGATGAGGTTAAGACCAGTCTTCTTAATACCCAGCTTTTTCTGACACACTTTACTCCTCTTGCCGCAAGGGGAGAGGATATTGTTTATATTGCAATGAGTTCCGGGATAAGCGGTACCTACAATGCTGCAGTTGCAGCTGCCAATGAACTTATGGAGGAGTATCCTGATTCATTTATTCATATTGTGGATTCCCATGGATGTGGCTTCGGCAACGGTATTCTTGCACTTAAGGCAGCGGAGCTTAGCAGGGACGGCGTTTCATGCAAAGAGGCAGCCGGGATTCTTGATGAGGCTGTTATTCATGCCTGCCAGTATTTTACCGTAGATGATCTCAACTTCCTTAAGAGGACGGGAAGAGTAAGCGGCGTTACTGCGCAGATCGGAACAATCCTGAACATTAAACCGATTCTTTTTGGCGACAAGACTGGGCATATTATATCCTGCGGTAAAGTCAGAGGCCGCAAAAATGCTATTATGGCAGTTGCTCAAAAATATGCTGAGAAGAGAATGGACACAAGCGACAAGAGAGTGTTCATATCACACGGGGATTGCATAGATGATGCCAAAAAACTTGCAGAGCTTGTTTTGGAGATTAATCCTGAGGCTGAGATAACCATCACAATGCATGAGCCGTTTTCAGGGGCACACGTAGGCCCGGGAATGCTGGGACTTTTTTTCTGGGGAAAAGAAAGATAAAAAGAGCATAGGCTTAGGATGATCTGTTACTTAAAGTAGAACATTCAAAATTTGCACATTGGGGGATGGGGTATGAAGCTAAACAAACAAAGGACGATACTTATTGGATTCGCGTTCATGTCAATCTGCGCTTTCTGGCAGTTTTATGACAACGAGATTCCGAAGATTTTAAAATACACATTTAATCTGGGAGAGACCTGGACCGGTGTTGTCATGGCCCTGGATAATGTGCTGGCGCTTTTTCTTTTGCCGCTGTTTGGCACGATTTCTGACAAGACAGATACAGGATTTGGTAAAAGAATGCCCTATATCCTTGTAGGTACGGCGCTTTCAGCAGTTCTTTTGACAATTCTAATTATAATTGCCCGCCCTAGCGGGAATTTGGCTCTTTTTGTGGGAGTTTTACTGCTTTTACTTCTTTCTATGGGAATTTACAGATCTCCCGCAGTTTCTCTTATGCCGGATCTTACTCCGGCGCCCTTTAGAAGCACAGCCAATGCCATCATCAATCTGATGGGAACCCTTGGCGGTATCTATATTCTGGTAATGATCAAGGTGTTGTTAAAAGAGGCTGCTGACCCGGCTCAGACTGACTATATTCCTCTTATGCTCAGTCTTGTGCTGTTCATGATTGTAGCTGTTGCAGTTGTTTTCTTTACAATAAATGAGAAAAAGATAAAGGAAGAAATAAAGAAAGACGGAGGACTTAAGTCTCTTGGAGAGACTTTTGATAATAATGCAGAGGATGCTTCTTCAAATGACGAAAAGGCATCTGACGGCGAAATGATTTCAAAGAGCGGTATGACACAAAAAGCTACTGCAATGCCTTCGGAGATAAAAAGAAGTCTCATTTTCCTTCTGGTATCTGTATTTCTCTGGTTTACAGCTTACAATGCTGTCACGACAGCTTTTTCAAGATTTGTTGCAGAGGTCTGGGATCTGCATGACAATGCTTATGCAACATGCCTTTTGGTGGCAACGATTGCTGCTACACTTAGCTATGTGCCGATAGCTTTCGTCTCATCAAAGATAGGAAGGAAAAAGACAATTCTGATAGGAATATCTTTGATGGCAGCCAGCTACGTTATAACCGGACTGTATCCGCATTTTTCACCATCTATCAATATTTTCTTTGCTCTTGTGGGAATTGGCTGGGCCAGCATAAATGTAAATTCTTATCCGATGGTTGTTGAGATGAGTAAAGCAGGAGATATCGGAAAGTACACGGGAACCTATTACACCTTTTCCATGGCAGCTCAGGTATTCACGCCTATTTTTTCGGGATTTTTGTTGGAGAATATTTCCTACAGGACGCTTTTCCCGTATGCATTTATCTTTTC
The DNA here is from genome assembly GCA_015056585.1 of Butyrivibrio sp. Taxonomy (GTDB): domain Bacteria; phylum Bacillota; class Clostridia; order Lachnospirales; family Lachnospiraceae; genus Butyrivibrio. The sequence continues at coordinate 33,760 of SVFZ01000038.1, forward strand.
TGCGCTGGCATTTGTCACGATGCTTATGGTAAAACACGGAGATGTTAAGCCTCCGAAAAAGGAAAAACTGATAGATCATTTTGATGTGGATGACTGATCCTTTAAGGAGAGTGTAAAAAATATAAAGTTGTTACCAAAATGCCCTGAAGAAAAAGGATTCTTTAGGGCATTTTTTATATAGTTTTTCGAATTTATAAATCAGTGTGGGAAAATTAATTGATTTTTATGTTGCGTAATGTAAAAGAACACTGTACAATATTTAGCGGATTAGTTAAAAAATTATCAGTGGGAAGTGATTTTGTGTTATTTGTTCAGGTTTTATGCATTATTATAGTGGTTTTGGCAGTTCTTTATCTACTTATGATAATGCCCAGGATCATTCACAAACCCTCAAAAAATAAGTTTCTAGGAGTCTTGTATGCACATCGCGGACTTCATGACAATAATTCCGATGCTCCGGAAAATTCTATGGCTGCTTTTAAAAAGGCTGTGGATGCCGGCTACGGAATAGAATGTGATGTTCAGCTGACCAAAGATGGTGTGCCGGTTATCTTTCACGACTTCACTCTTTCAAGAGTGGCCAGATATGAGGAAGGATGTGCTCCTTCGGATGCTGTTATCTGCGAGGACGGGAGCCTCGGCGTTAAGGGAAAAGTAATTGATTATACCTATGATGAACTTCAGAAGTTTCATTTACTTAATTCTACTGAGCGTATTCCTAAGTTTGAGGACTTCCTGAAATTAGTTGATGGAAAGGTGCCATTGATAATAGAACTCAAGATTGAACTTAAGGATTTATCTGTGTGTCCGGCGGTTGACAGTTTGCTTAGCGGATATAATGGTGTTTACTGTATTGAATCCTTTAATCCTCTTGGGGTTTATTGGTATAGGAGACATAGACCGGAGATATTAAGAGGGCAGCTTTCGGATGCCTTCCACAAGGACAAGCCGGAGGAGTTTAAAGGGGCTTTGTACTTTGCCCTTACGAATCTTTTGTTTAATATCTTGGGCAGACCTGATTTTATAGCATTTAATCACAAGTATTCAGATTGCATTTCACTTAGGATTTGCAAAAGACTTTTCGGAGTTTTAACCGCAGCCTGGACTATCAAGAGCCAGGAACAGCTTGAGAAAAATAAAGACTTTTTTGACATTATGATCTTCGACAGTTTCATTCCGGAAGAAAAATAACCTTCCGGAGTAATAGAGCCATACTTACAGTATCTGTATCCGTAAGGCAGGGCTCTGCATACACTTTTTGGTAATTCCTGTGCAATATACCGATGCCAGCTGCCGTTATGATACATATGTGATCAGGTCGATTGGATTTTCGAAGAAAATCGCCTAAGGCCTGAGCGTATATGTATCATGGCGGAAGCGTCCGGTGATAGAACACAGTAATTATAAATAAACGTATATTATGAAAGGTTACCGGCTTAAACCGGTAAGAAAGGTAGAAAACATGGCTAACAAGTGGGTTTATATGTTTAGCGAAGGTAACATGACAATGCGTAACCTTCTCGGTGGTAAGGGTGCAAACCTTGCTGAGATGACAAGCATTGGTCTTCCTGTGCCACAGGGCTTCACAATCACAACAGAGGCTTGTACACAGTATTATGAGGATGGTCGTAAGATCAACGACGAGATCATGGCTCAGGCTATGGAAGGCGTTAAGAAGATGGAAGAGCTTAACGGCAAGAAGTTTGGCGATCTCCAGAATCCTCTTCTTGTATCAGTTCGTTCAGGTGCTCGTGCATCTATGCCCGGTATGATGGATACAATCCTCAACCTCGGTCTTAATGATGACGTTGTAGCAGCTATGATCAAGGGCAATCCTGATCCTGCATTCGAGCGTTTTGTATATGATTCATATCGTCGTTTCATCCAGATGTTCTCAGACGTTGTTATGGAAGTTGGTAAGAAGTACTTCGAGCAGCTTATCGACGCTATGAAAGAGAAGAAGGGCGTTAAGTTTGACGTTGACCTTACAGCAGCAGACCTTAAGGAACTCGCTGA
>SVFZ01000039.1 GCA_015056585.1 Butyrivibrio sp.
AAGGGCGGCGTAACTCCTTCCGGTGAAGCTTTCGAGTATACCTTAAATGACATGAGCGTAGGGGATATCAACGGAGACGGCGAATATGAGTACATAGTCAAATGGGATCCAACAAACTCTCAGGATGTTTCTATAAAGGGCTACACAGGAAGATGCATTATTGATTGCTACAGCCTGTCTGGGCATCTTTTCTGGCGCCTTGATATGGGACCTAATATAAGAGCCGGGGCACATTATACCCAGTTTATGGTGTATGATTTTGACCTTAATGGGAAAGCAGAGATGGCTGTAAAGACAGCTCCCGGAACCATGATGACTATTTTCGGGGATAACGGGGAAGTCCTTAGCAAAGAATATATCACTATGCCCCTTGAGGATATTAAGAAGGGTTATTCAAATGAGGATAACTATGTCTGTTCTGCGGAAGATTACAGACAGCACCTTATCGATCTCTTTTTGCACTGGGAAGAGCAAGAGGACGTGGCAGAGGGAAACTGGCCAAAGACTTTGGAGGAGTGCTTTGGCATCGAAAAGAGATATGATTATCCTTTAAGCTCTGAAAATGCTGAGGCTCTTGTGGACTATTTTCTGGATGAATACGCTCCTTCAAGGAGCCCTAAAAATGAGCTTAGAAAGTTTGAAGGTTTTATTTACGAGGGTCCCGAGTACCTCACCATGTTTTCCGGTGAGGGAAAAGAGCTATCGACTATTTACTACCCTTATCCAAGGCAGGATGACGGGCTTAAGTGGGGCGATTACTGTATGAAGCGCATTGAGCCCTGCAACAGAGTGGACAGATTTCTTGCAGGAGTAGCATATCTTGACGGGATAAGGCCAAGTCTTATCATGTGCAGAGGGTATTACACAAGAACCACGCTGGCGGCCTACAATTTCAATGGCAGGGAGTTTGAGGAGGTCTGGAAGATCGATTCGGGACATGTTCCGATGAAGAACCCATTTAACGACAATCCCCATGCTGCTGTAGGAACAGACCCGGTTTATGGGATTCTTGCCGGACAGGGAAACCACAGCCTTTCAGTTGCTGATGTGGACGGAGACGGTAAACAGGAAATCATTTACGGGGCAGCCTGCATTGATCATGATGGCAGCGTTCTTTACTCAAGCTATGACTATTTGCCAGACGGGACATATGCAAAGATGGGACATGGTGACTCCATGCATGTCGCAAAGATAGATCCTGACAGGGAGGGCTTCCAGATATTCAATGTCTTTGAAGGGGCGGAGGCTGCGCCCTATGGTTATGCTTTAAGAGATGCTGCCACCGGAGAAGTCATTCACGGAAAAGATTCTGAGGGAAACGATACAGGAAAATTTGGAGTTTTTGCCACAAAAGACCTTGGCAGATGCATGATTGGAGATATTGATCCCAACGAGAGAGGGCTTCAATGCTGGGTAAATGATGTCTACAACTGCCACGGACAAAAGCTTTCACATAAAGCTCCATCTACCAATCAGGCTATCAGGTGGGCAGCAGATCTTTCTACCCAGGTTATAGACGGCCCCGACTATCTTGACGGAGAGCACAGAGGAGTTATAAATGATATCACTCACGGTGTGATGCTGCGTCCCGAAGGAACCCTTACCAATAACGGTACCAAAGGAAATCCCTGCCTTGTGGCGGATCTTTTCGGAGATTTCAGAGAAGAAATTGTCTTGAGACTTGAGGATAGCAGTGCGCTCAGAATCTACACAAATACTGAGATAACAAGTCACAAACTCTATACACCGATGGATGATCCGATGTACCGCGTCAGCATAGCATGGCAGAATAACTGCTATAACCAGACAGGTTACACAAGCTATTACTATGCGTCGGATATGGATTTTTCACAGGTGCCGATAAACTAGCTCTCTTTCATGGTAAAATTTTTGTCCTCGTCGATAAGTCCCAGCATAATTTTGGCAAACCTTGGATCAAACTGAGAGCCTATGCCATTTTCAATTTCTCTGCGGACTTTTTCCTGAGGCATAACACCACGGTAACTTCTTGTGCTTGTCATGGCGTCATAGGCGTCAGCCACGGCGATAATCCTGGCTTCTTCGGGGATGTTTTCCCCGGAGAGGCCATCCGGATAACCTCTTCCGTCGTAGCGCTCATGATGCCACCTGGCACCGGTTGAAAGACGCGGATTTGCTTTGATGCTTTCAAGTATCTTACTGCCGATAACGGGGTGGGCTTTTATCATTTCATATTCTTCATCTGTGAGTTTTTCAGTCTTGTTTATTACTTCATCGGGCACACCGATCTTACCTATATCATGCAAAAGGCCCATCATATAGATTTCATTCAGCTCCGCTTCAGGATAGCCGAGCTTTGACGCGATCATTCTTGAATATTTGGCAACTCTGGAGGAATGACCGTTGGTGTAGGCGTCCTTTGCATCAATTGCTTCGGCCAGCGCCGTTACAACCTCCATGTTGAGTTCTTCCATCTTCTTGTTATTGTGCTGCTCAATCTTATAGCCGGAGTAGTAGAAGAATGTCATCATAAGGAAAATGATGAGGGATATCAGGATAGTTACGGTGAGCTGCGAATGGACCTCTTCCAGCAACTCATCATTGTTTACAGCAATAAGGACAACCCACTTTTCCATGATCGCATGTGCAAAAAGAGTGCATGGCTTTCCGTCAAGCACAGTATCAAATCGCCCTTCTGCAAACCCTATTATCCTGTTATCAAAAATATCGCTGAGCTTTCCTCCGCGTTTGTCTCTGTCCTTATGAGCTACAATAAAACCGTGCTGGTCAAGGACCATTCCGTAACCTTTTCCGGCTACACTGATCTTTTCTGTAATATCCTGAATATGATTGGCGAGCACGTCGAGGCAGACCACATCAGGTGTGGAGGAATCTGTTTTTTTTCCCTTATATGTAAGACGTTTGGCGAAGGTTAAGACAATCTCACCTGTCTGAGCATCCAGATAAGGAGATACTATAGCTATTTCACCGCCTGCATCTATGGCAGTTTTGTACCAGTTTCTGTTTACAGGATCATATCCTTCCGGCGGGATCCACCCGGAGCCGTCCATAAATTCTCCGTTTATATATGCATATATTCCGGTGAAGTTTTCATCAAAATGCATTGACTGCTGCTTTGTCTGGGCCTCAAGATACTCACAGATTTCCTCTGAAGAAGCCTCTTTTTGCTCCATCATCTCCACCGTATCGGCAACAACACGCAGAGTGGTTTTGGAAGCAGTTATATAGTTTTCGAGCTCGGCAGCGGTGGACTTTACAACATCTCTTGCATCCTCATTTATCTCTGTAACAGAAGCGTTGTAGAGAAGCCTTGTGTTGTAGATTACGATAAAGCACATAAGTATAAAGGTAATTATGACCGTGAAAATAAAGCTGAATCTGCTGCGCCTTGCAGCATCCATCTGGAGCTTTTTGTCTTTTACCTTTATGTAGTGATGATCGATTCCGTAGACTAAAAGAAGTACAAGAAAGCATAGAACTACGGATATCGCAAATAGCATCATCACAATACGATCTGAGGCTGTTGTTCCAATCTGCAGGACAGGAATAGTATCTTTTAACACATTTGCCAGTACATATCCGCCAAGAGAAGCACCACCTATCAGAACAGTTACAATTGCCTGAAACAGCATCTGATATCTGTTCTCGGCAAGCTCGTTCTCAGAGCCATCAGATGTAACTATCCCATAGCTTTTTTCTGCGCCCTTTGCAAAGGTGATCATAAGAACTGCACTTGTAATTGTGAAGTAAGGGTATGGATCAAGAAAGACATTATCCCAGGTAAAACAGGATGCGGTCCACATTCCGTATTCAGAGATCAGATATAGAAGAACCAGAGTGGTAAAATAAGGCGTTCTTGCTCCGTTTTTCCTGTGCTTTAAGCAGTACATTATTTTCTGCAGGCAAAATATCATGGTGACAGTGGTTACACCAACCTGCCACAGATTGTTGAAGATACCGCCATATTGTATGTACATGAAAAACTGGATGGTGTTAGTCAGGATAGGCAAAAGAATTATAGGATGAAAATATCTCTTTACTTCGTCGGAACGAAAATGCATGACTGCCAAAAGAAGTGCAAAATATCCGATGTTCCAGCCGAAGTACGCCAGAAACTCAGATATTTCAGGGTAAGTATCCATAACAAGCGAATAAATTGTCCAGTAGTAGTCACTGAGAAAATTGGAAAGGAAGAAGATAATCAGAAATATATACCCGCGCTTTGGGGCCTTTATATATTTAAAAAGGCATCCCAATAAGCCCAGGATCGCAGCGAGCAGGGTAAGCATATTTTCAAGATCATCTATCAACATTATGCCATCCTCTATTTGGAATCACTCATTGCTGGTTTCCCTACTATTATGTACTAAAATCAGATAAAAATATATTAAATAAAACTAAAAAAATCCCGAAATTCCGTGATGTGGTCCGTGACGGAATTTCGGGAAGTTTCATTGCCTGGTATTGCTTTTTTGACTTTATGATCCGAACAAATATGAGAAATTTACTATCTGCGCGGCAACTAGCAGCTTCAAGCAGCTTTTTTTACTGAATCAAATGTGCTTAAAGTTTCTGCATTAGGAGCCTTGGTTAAGAGACTTACGCTTACGTTTACTACAAGAGCAATTATAAATGCAGGAAGCAGTTCATAGATTGCAAAGATACCGCCAAGCTTAGCAATTCCGAATTTCCAGATAAATACAAAGGCACCGCCGGTGACCATTCCTGCAATTGCGCCCTGGAGATTAGATCTTTTCCAGAAGAGAGAGAGCAGTACTACAGGTCCAAAGGCTGCTCCAAAGCCGCCCCATGCGAAAGATACAATCTGAAATACGGATGAATTAGGGTCTCTAGCGATAAATACAGCAATTATGGATATGAGGACAACGGTCACCTTGGCTATTTTAACCTGAGTTTCATCGTCGAGTTTCTTTCTGCCAAATGTCTGTATGAGGTCGGCAGATATCGCAGATGCGGATGCAAGAAGCTGAGAATCAGCGGTTGACATTGTTGCTGCCAGAATACCTGAAAGAATCACGCCTGCAATAACAGCAGGAAGGAAACCAAAGGAACTCATAAGATTTGTCATGTAGATGATAACTCTTTCTGAGTTTCCGCTTCCCTCAAGGACCGGAATCTTTCCGCCGGCACTCATTGCAAGTCCGATGATACCGATGATGAGAGCCACAAACATAGCTATTACAACCCAGACAGAAGCAACTCTTCTTGAAATCTTTATCTTTTCCTCATTCTCAATGGCCATGAATCTTACAAGAATGTGAGGCATTCCGAAATATCCCAGGCCCCATGCAAGTACTGAAAAGATTGTGAATGTTCCGTAAGGGCTTGAGGTTTTGGATACAGGGTCATGGATCTGAGTTACGCTAAAGTAACCGGGAAGAGATTTTGCATTCTCGACAACTGCGTCCCAGCCACCTGCCTGTGCTATTCCAAAGAAAATAACTATTGCCAGTGATATGGTCATGGCAAGACTCTGGATAAGGTCTGTCATGCATACTGCTTTGAAACCGCCAAGAGAACAGTAAAGAGCGATGATCAGAGCACTTACGATCATTGCAAAGAGATAGTTGATACCAAACAGTGTATTAAAGAGTTTTCCGCAGGCTGCAAAACCTGATGCAACATATGGAATAAAGAACACTACGATGACTATGGCAGAGATAAGAGTTATTGTGTTTTTCTTATCGTTGTATCTTGCTGCAAAGTATTCCGGAATAGTGATAGCTCCAAGCTTTTCTGTGTAACGTCTAAGACGTTTTGCCACAAAGAGCCAGTTTAAATAAGTTCCAATGGCAAGACCTATGATTGTCCAGGTGGCATCTGCCAAACCTGTAAGATAAGCCAGACCCGGAATACCAAGAAGCAGCCAGCTGCTCATGTCAGATGCTTCGGCACTCATTGCTGCAACTAAAGGCCCCAGCTTTCTTCCGCCAAGATAGAAATCTCCCGCATCGTCATTTCCTTTTGAAAAGACAACACCTATGAGAATCATCATTACAAGGTACAAAACAATTACTACACCGATAATTACTTGTGTTCCCATACTTTTCCCTCCAACAATTCAATAAACTAATTGGTTAATACTTTACCACAGCGTAGCGATGAATTCAATATAATTTACGCTTTTTAGCACATTTCAGGTATACACTGATCATGCAGGCATATAAAAAAGCCCTTTATGTTTGATGAGATAAAGAAAGTCTCATATACATAAAGGGCGTTCTTTGTTAGCAGAATAATATAAAAATTGAACTACCTTATTTAAGTGGTGACCTTAATTAATAAGGGCTACCTTATTTAATTGTGGACCTTAATTAAAAGGCTACCTTATTTGATTGGGGACCTTAATTCATAAAGGATTCTTTTTATGAGCCAGAGGCTCAATTGAAATGTTAAGTATTTTGGATATATCAAAGGTTACTCTTAATCTTCTCGATGAGTTCCTGATATTCAGCGTCGGTAAGAAGAGTCTTTCCGGGGTTCATTTCGAAAACGCCGCCCCATTCGTAGCCGTCCTTGTACTTGGGAACAAGGTGCATATGAAGGTGACAGCCGGTGTCGCCGTAAGCACCGTAGTTGACCTTGTCAGGATTAAAGGCCTTGTGAATTGCCTTGGCAGCTCTGTTAACATCGGCAAAGAATGCATTTCTCTCTTCGTCAGAAATATCGACAATTTCGCTTACATGATCCTTGTAAGCTACGATGCAGCGACCAAGATGGCTCTGCTCCTTGAAGAGTATGAGCTGGCTGACAGAAAGGTCACAGATCTTAATTCCGAATTTTGCAAGAGGCTCTCCGCCCACGCAATATCCACAGTTATTATCAATCATTTTAAATTCCTCCGTTTGTAGTTTATATATGTTGTACATCAGATTGTTCTGCATTATATTATGAACACAAAGGGAGGATTACAAAAGGGTATTATTGAACAAAAAATTGATTTTCATTGGCATCACTGATCCAAAAGAGATTTTTCCAATATATGGCATAATCTGAAATCTACCCATGAAAAAAACAGAGGATAGAATGGTCAGGTGAAGATATTTTTCCAACATATGGCATAATCCGAAATCTACCCATGAAAAAAACAGAGGATATGATGGTCAGGCGAAGATATTTTTCCAATATATGTCGTAATCTGAAATTTACCCATGAAAAAAACAAAGATAATGAATGGCTCTCAAATTTTTTTGCAAATATATGGACAAATCTCAGACTCACCCATGCAAAGCCGGCGAATGATGCTTTTGATTTGTATGTACTTCTTAGAGCAAATGCCTGACGCAGTTTCTAATGATGGAATGGCGGAGAACTTAAAGTCAATTTGTAATTTATCTCAAGGAATACTTATTAGTAGATTAAGGTATACATTCTTGAACATTATGTTCAAGAATGTATAAGTATTTCCGAATTTATAGCAGTATAGAAATAGCATTTTTTGACATGTGGGAGTATACTGATTCTTATTGGTTTTGTACAATTCAAATTAAAAGTGATGGCATATAATTTAGTGCAGAGCAATTGACCTTTGTTCTTTGACCCGATTTAGGTATTGTATTATTATGTCACAGTTATAATAGATGAGGATTTACAATGTCTAACGCACCGGCAAAAAATTATTCAAAAGATATGACTGTTGGAGCCCCGACAGCACTTTTATTGTCTTTCATGCTTCCGATGATGATGGGCAATATATTCCAGCAGTTTTATAACATAGTTGATACCATAATCGCGGGAAGATTCATTGATGCCAAGGCTCTTGCAGCTGTTGGATCTACAGGATCCACCACCAATTTATTCTTTGCGCTGGGAAACGGACTTGCGACAGGAATAGGTATTTTGGTATCCCAGAACTTCGGAAGCGGAGATATGAAGAATGTTAGAAAGGTAATAACAAATGCCTTTGTGATCGTCAGTTTAACTTCCCTTTTTGTTGGAAGCCTTGGCTTTATCTTTTCAAAACCGGTACTGACTCATTTTCTCAAGACGCCTGCGGACATTCTTGATATGGCAGCATCCTACATGGCCATTACCTGCATAGGATTTATCGGAACAGCGCTTTACAATACGATTTCTTACATTATGCGCGGAGTGGGGGATTCAAAGACTCCACTGTATTTCCTGATTGCATCCAGCTTTATAAACGTGTTTATGGACCTTTTGTTTGTGATTGTCTTTGATATGGGAGTTGTGGGACTTGCCCTTGCAACCATAACAGCTCAGGCTATTTCCGCAGCAGGTTCTATAATTTATGCTTTCCTTAAAAATCCTGTCTTTAAGATTGAAAAAAGTGACTGGAAACTTGACAAAGACATAATAAAAAAGTGCTATGCTCTTGGCGGATCAATGGCGCTTCAGAGCGGACTTATAGCACTTTCATTTGTAATTCTTCAGCGCGTAATTAATTCATTTGATTATCTTGTTGTGGCTGCATTCACAACAACAAGTAAGATTGAAAATATCGTAAATATGCAGTTTAAGGCACTCCAGGATTCTCTCTCAACCTTTACAGGCCAGAATATTGGGGCAAAAAAAGGCGAGAGAGTAAAGAAGGGCTTTAAGAGCGGAGCCACGATGATGGTAATCTATGCAGTAGTTATGATCATTGTCATGATGCTTTTCGGCGATGTGCTTGTAAAGATATTCATAGATGCAAAAGAGACAGAGATCATCGCTTTTGGTTCTAAAGCCATGAAGATCTTATCCTGCTTCTACCTGCCCCTTGGAATGATCTATGTTTGCAGGGGAATCCTTAACGGAGCGGGAGATGCAATGTTCCCGCTTATATCGGGAATCGCAGAGATGACAGGAAGAGTGATATTCCCTGCATTTCTCTGTTCACTTCCGTTTCTCGGAGCATGGGGACTGTGGGTATCCACAGGAGTTACCTGGACAATCGTTGGATGTACGGCGCTTGTACGTTATACAATGAAGGACTGGAGAGGCGGCTTATTCTAGTCATCTTTACTCATACAGCGCAGTTTGGCTAATTGTGAATGAACCGGTACTCTAATTCAGTCCCTTAGTTCGTATATCTTTGGAGAGATATTTAGTTTCATATAAATGTCAGCATATTGGGATGGAGAAAGATCTTCCACATAGTTTTGTTCGAAGTGTTTCTTTATCCCATTTTTTTTCAGAATATCGGCTGCTTTATTGTAAGCAATCGCGGCCTCCGACTCTGAATTGTATTTTCCGACGACATAATTACTTTTTAAATGAATAACGGCCTTATATTTTACAAAGCCTTTTTCTGCATACTGAACAACGCCGCGATAGCGGTTCAGGATGATTATGTTCTCGTAGCGAAAATCAGTGGGATCCTGATTGGCAAATCTATAGTCCCGCCCTTCTACAGCATAGCTTTTGATCCCGTAGCGGGAGGGAACAGAAATCTGGCTTCCGTAGTCGGCAACAAACAGATGGGACCCTCTTTTCATGATCTTGTGAGAGGAGTAGTAAAAGAGATCCTCAATGTCGAATTTAAGAAATGAAGTCGGATCCAGGTAGTACTTAAAATATTTCTTTTCCAGATAAATAGGCGTGGAAATATACATTCCTTTATCGCGGAAATTTATGAGAGTCACGAATTTCTCGAAAGGAATGTTTAGTCTTTCTTTATAGGATGAAATTGATATGGATTCGTCGGAAAGAATTTTCGATGCTTCCTTATAGACAGCACCTGCCTTCTTTTCAGTGTTAAAAGAACCCAGAGCTATGTGCTTTCCTCTGAAAGTAATGGATGCTCTGTAGGATGGAGTGCCATCCTTTAATGTTGTGACGTAGACCCCCGTGGTTTTCCTGCTTTCCAATGCTTCCCCTCACAAAAAACAAAATTCAAACAGAAATGATTGATCAAATTTTACAACTTTAACAATTCAATGTGTTAAAATATTGGTAGATATTATCCGGCCGGATATGGTATACTGAATACTCAAAGGGACAGTTCCAGTCTCTATTTCCGATATATCATTTATTATATTAACATTGTACCAACAAAAGAGGAGTAAAAGCAATGGCAAAGGAAGTTTTGTATAGCAGCACAAGAGGCGCTAAGGGGCAGATACCGGCATCTTTAGCTATTTTAAAGGGACTTGCACCGGACGGTGGACTTTACGTTCCGGATCATATACCGGCACTTGAAAAGAGTCTTCGTGAGATTTCTCAGATGAGCTATCAGGATGTAGCCTATGAAGTAATGAAACTGCTTCTTACAGACTACACTGAAGAGGAGCTTAAATACTGCATTTCACATGCCTATGATTCCAAGTTTGACACAGAAGAGATTGCACCTCTTGCTGAGGCAGACGGGGCATTTTACCTCGAGCTTTACCATGGCGCAACTATAGCATTTAAGGATATGGCTCTTTCAATCCTTCCATATCTTATGACTACGGCAGCAAAAAAGAACGATGTAAAGAATGAGATAGTAATTCTTACAGCTACCAGCGGAGATACAGGAAAGGCTGCTCTTGCAGGTTTTGCTGATGTACCGGGCACAAGGATCATTGTCTTTTACCCAAAGCACGGCGTAAGCCCAATCCAGGAACAGCAGATGGTCACACAAAAGGGCGACAACACCTGCGTAATCGGAATTGAAGGAAACTTTGATGATGCTCAGACCGGTGTCAAGAAGATATTTACTGACCCTGAGCTGGCAAAAGAGCTTGATGCAAAAGGTTTCCAGTTCTCATCAGCAAACTCTATCAACATCGGAAGACTGGTTCCTCAGATTGTTTATTATGTTTACGCATATACAAGACTTCTCAAGGAAGGCAGGATTGCCGACAATGAAGCCATCAATGTTGTAGTACCTACCGGTAATTTCGGAAACATCCTTGCAGCTTACTATGCAAAGAACATGGGAGTGCCGATCGCAAAGCTTATCTGCGCATCAAACTCCAACAAGGTACTTTTTGATTTCTTCCAGACAGGAGAGTACGACAGAAACCGTGATTTCGTCCTTACATCTTCTCCTTCAATGGACATCCTTATTTCATCTAACCTTGAGAGACTTATCTATCACATCGCAGGCGACAATGCTGCCAAGGATGCGGAGTATATGGGACAGCTCTCCAGCACAGGCAAGTATGAGATCACAGATGAGATGAGAAGTAAGCTCACAGACTTCTTCGGAGGCTTTGCAACTGAGGAAGAGACCTGGGCTACTATAAAAAATGTTTTTGATAAGACCGGATATCTCATGGATACCCACACAGCTGTTGCAAGCTCTGTTTACAATAAGTATGTGGAAGAGACAGGAGATAAGACGGTAACAGTAATTGCCAGCACAGCAAGTCCGTTCAAGTTCACAAGAAGTGTCATGAATGCCCTTGGAAAGGGAGATGACAGCAAGGATGATTTTGCTCTTGCAGATGAGCTCTCAGCTGTATCAGGAGTTGAGATTCCGGAGGCTGTATCATCCATCAGAACTGCCAAGATCAGACACAACACAGTTGTGGACAAGGCTGATATGCAAAAGGCAGTGATGAATTTCCTTGCATAAGAGGTGATAAGTAGTGGATTCATTCAATAATATTTTTGATATTGCCATAGTCTTTGGCGGTATCGCAATCCTTTATTACGCTGTGCAGATGAAGGTCAACGATGTTATCAAACCCGGGATCATCATCCCTCCGGATGTCAATGACAAGAGGATGAAGGACCGCGAGGGCTTTAAGAATTATGCTTTTCCAAGACATTCGGTACAGGGAATTTTACTTGTCATTTTAGGAGTTGTCGGAATATTTCTTGATCTTATCGGCAGAAGCGATATTCATATTTTGACCTATGTAGTTGCACTTGTTGTTTTGCTTTTGGGCAACATGTTAATAGAGAAAGGGAAAAGACGTTTTTACTAAATAAATAAAAAATGATGGAGGTGCGTATGGATTTAGGTAAGGGATATTACTCGGAAAACACACCGGAGATTATTGAATTATCTGAGCTTTCAAGAGAAGCTGACCTAATTGAAAATGATCTATTTATCAAGTATGACGTTAAAAGAGGTTTAAGAGACTTAAACGGTAAGGGAGTTTTGACAGGCCTTACCAGAATTTCGGAAATTGTAGCAAAAAAGGTTGTTGACGGAAAAGAAGTCCCTGCTGATGGAGAAATCTATTTTAGGGGCTACGACGTACATGAACTTGTGGATGCGGCTGTAAGAGAGAACAGATTTGCTTTTGAGGAATGTGCATATCTGCTTTTGTTTGATAAACTCCCCACGGGAAAAGAGCTGTTTGAGTTTGAAAAGCTTCTTGGAATCTACAAGTGTCTCCCAACAACTTTTGTAAGAGACGTTATCATGAAGGCTCCCAGCCGCGATATGATGAACACTCTTGCAAGGAGTGTACTTACGCTGTATTCCTATGATGACCATGCAGATGATGTTTCTCTGCCAAATGTGCTCAGGCAGTCACTTCAGCTTATAAGCATGTTCCCGCTGCTTTCAATCTATGGGTACCATGCTTATAACCATTATCATGAAGGAAATTCACTGATCATCCATCCTCCTAAAGAGGAGCTTTCTACTGCGGAGACTATACTGTATCTCCTTAGGCCTGACAGCCAGTATACTGAGCTTGAAGCGAGACTTCTTGATATCTGTCTTGTACTTCATATGGAGCATGGTGGTGGTAACAACTCATCTTTTACCACACATGTTGTTTCTTCAAGTTTGACGGACACCTACTCTGTTATCGCTGCAGCTATAGGCTCTTTGAAGGGACCAAGACATGGCGGAGCCAATATCAAGGTTGTTCACATGTTTGATGATATTGAGGCAAACGTCAAGGATTGGAAGGATGAGGAGGAAGTGGAAGCTTACCTTGACAAGATCCTTAATAAGCAGGCTTTTGACGGGGCAGGTCTTATCTATGGTATAGGACATGCCATCTATTCCAAGTCTGACCCAAGAGCAATGATACTCAAGAGTTTTGTTGAGAAGCTTGCGGTTGAAAAGGGAAAAGAGGATGAGCTTGCCCTCTATGAGATGGTAGAGCGCCTTGCGCCTAAGGTCATCAGCGGAGAGAGGACAATGTACAAGGGCGTCAGCGCCAATGTGGATTTCTACTCAGGATTTGTATACAGAATGCTTGAGCTTCCCGAAGAGCTGTATCCCACAATCTTCGCTATTGCCAGAATCGTAGGCTGGAGCGCCCACAGAATGGAGGAACTTGCCAACAACGGTAAGATCATCCGTCCCGCCTACATGGCCATCGAACCACGCAAAGACTACGTTGATATGGATAAGAGATGATAACAGTTTTGGAATAAAATCAAAAAACCTGCTCTCTGTCGCTATGGACAGAAAGCAGGTTTGTTTTTTACAGGTTATACTTTGCTGCGATGAGAGGAGCAACCTTGGAGGAGCCGATTCTGCTGCAGCCTTCCTCTGCGTATGCAAGAGCATCCTCAATAGTTCTGATGCCGCCGGCTGCCTTGATCTTTACGTCAGGACCGATGTATTTCTTGAAGAGCTTAATGTCATCAAGTGTGGCGCCTGCGCTGCCAAAGCCTGTGGATGTCTTGATGTAGTCAGCCTTAACTTCGGTAACAATCTTGCAAAGCTCGATCTTTTCTTCCTCTGTGAGGTAGCAGGTTTCGATGATAACTTTAAGAAGCTTATCGCCGCAGGCCTCGCGGATCATCTTAAGTTCTTTTCTAACTTCGTCATATCTGTGGTTCTTCACATCACTGATATTTACAACTGTATCAATTTCGCTGGCTCCGTCAGCAATTGAATCCTTAGCCTCTACGACCTTGGATGATGCGCTGTTGTATCCAAGAGGGAATCCGATGACAGTGCAAAGCTTTAAATTGTCGCCGTACTTATCATGAACTCTCTTAAGATATGTCTGAGGAATGCAGACAGTAGCTGTTCCGTATTTAACAGCCTCGTCACAAAGTGATACGATCTGCTCCCAGGTAGCATCTGCCTGAAGAAGTGTGTGATCAATTAGTTTAAGTATTTCTTTTTCTTCCATAAAAATGTCCTTTCTTAATATCGCTAAAATATCGACGTTATTAAACATGAAAAATAAAAAAATCTCCCATGCAGATATAATTATATCACACCGTTAATAAGAATAAATAAATTGATTATTTTTACAATCCTTTGTATTATGGGGAAAGTTGTGATATCATATCCACGAACTTAATAAGACGGAAGGTGCTTGTGGGCAATAGCTGCACAAGTGAAAAGGGAAGCAGGTGCAAATCCTGCACGATCTCGTCACCGTGTTTCGAAAGAGAAAAACTTTTTCTCTGTTTCCTTCAAAATGCCACTGGGTAATGCCGGGAAGGCGAAGGGAATTATAGCATACAGCTTTTTTCGATCAGCCGGGAGACCTGCCTGTCGTCGTACATGGGAAACCAAGTCACGAGGAATTGACTGTACGAAGCATTTTTGCAAATGCCTATATTGCATTTGCCTTTGTTTGCTGTGCATAAAAGCCTTCGCCATTTGGTGGAGGCTTTTTTATATTATGAAGGAGGAATATTATGAAAAAAAAGCTATTGGCTGTCCTTTTGACAGCTACTCTGGCCTTTGCAGTAATTGGCTGCGGGGGTCAGAACAACGAAACAACTGAAAATGCAGAGGTAACAGAAAGCCCGGCAGAAGCATCTGATACAGCTTCAAAAGCTCCTGCAGAAGAGGCAAAAGAGGCAGAAACCACCAAAGCAGATACTACAGAGAAAGCGGCTCTTGAAGATGGCACATACTCAGCAAAGTTTACAACTGACAGCTCAATGTTCCATGTCAATGAAGTTTATGGTGACAGAGGTGTTTTGACAGTAAAGGATGGAGAGATGATCCTTCATATCACACTTCCATCAAAAAATATCCTTAATCTTTTCCTGGGAAGCGCTGAGGATGCCCAGAAAGACGGTGCTGATCTCTTAGAGCCCACAACAGATTCTGTAACCTACAGTGACGGCACAACAGAAGAAGTTTACGGGTTTGATATTCCTGTTCCAGCTATAGATGAGAGTTTTGCTCTTGCGCTTATCGGTACAAAGGAAAAATGGTATGACCATCAGGTAACTGTTTCCGATGTTCAGCCCTATGAGGAGGACACAGACAAAATGGCAGCAGATAATGTAGCAGGCCTTATTGATTCTATATATGTTCAGAGCTTTACCGAAGATACATATGAAAACTGTGAAAAGGCAAAAGCAGCCTGGGATGCGCTTACAGATGCGCAGAAAGAGCTTGTTGAAGGCGAGTTTGCAGATCCTGACTACTTCGGAAGAGACACAGGTGATGCTTCAAAGGATGATCCGTTAAACGCTGATGACATCGGAGAAAATGAGCTTCTTGTCGTAAGCTTTGGTACATCCTTTAATGACAGCAGAGTAAATGACATCGGCGGTATCGAGAAGGCCCTTGCAAAGGCTTATCCTGACTACTCTGTAAGGCGTGCTTTCACAGCGCAGATCATCATCAACCATATCTATGCAAGAGATGGAGAAAAGATTGATAACATGGAACAGGCTCTTGAGAGAGCTGTTAATAACGGGGTAAAAAATCTTGTGGTTCAGCCTACACACCTTATGCACGGTGCTGAGTACGACGAGCTTAAGGCTACCCTTGATGAATACAAGGATAAATTTGAGTCAGCAGTTATCGCTGAGCCACTTCTTGGAGAAGTAGGCAGCGATGCTACAGTTATCAACGAAGACAAAGAGAATGTTGCAAAGGCAATCACAGCTGAAGCTGTAAAGGAAGCAGGCTTTAAAGATCTCGCAGCTGCAAAGGATGCAGGAGTTGCTTTCGTATTCATGGGACATGGAACTTCACACGCAGCAAAGGTAACTTACGACCAGATGCAGACTCAGATGGATAAGCTCTCCTACGATAACGTATTCATCGGAACAGTTGAGGGAGAGCCTGAAGATACAGAGCTTTCAAATGTAATTGCTGCAGTTAAGGATAACGGCTATACAAAGGTCATTCTTCGTCCTCTTATGGTTGTTGCCGGAGACCATGCAAACAACGATATGGCAGGCGACGATGAGGATTCCTGGAAGAGCGGTTTTGAGGCAGCAGAAAGCTTTGAGAGCGTTGACTGCCAGATAGCCGGCCTTGGCGGAATTTCTGATGTTCAGAAGATCTATGTTGAGCACACAGGAGCAGTAATAAAATAAATCTATTATGGGAAAAGAACGTAAAAGTTTTTTTGAATTAACAAAATGGCTTGTTATAATCTTGTTTTCCCTTAGTTTTGCAGGATGCGGTGTTATTTCCGATGGGGAATATACCGCATCTGTTGTAATGACAGGAGGAAGCGGAAAGGCCTATATTGAAAGCCCCTGCACTGTAACAGTAACCGGGAACAAAGCTATGGCGCACATTGTCTGGAGCAGTCCCAATTATGACTACATGATCGTTGACGGTAATACCTACTATCCGGTAAACAGTGAGGGCAACTCAGAATTTGAGATACCTGTATCTTTGGGAAAAGAGATGAGTATTCAGGCAGACACTGTGGCCATGGGTACACCTCATCTTATTGATTACA
>SVFZ01000040.1 GCA_015056585.1 Butyrivibrio sp.
GACTGGGCATATCCGATTTCAGAACTCAGCGCCCTGATGTTATCGATCGTTACAAAAATAGTGTAGTGAGTGCTTTTTCTCTTGATGCTGAGATTAAGGCTGTCTATGAACGCCTTACGATTAAGGATATTCAGCGATTCGTCCACCATTTCGCTTGGATTCTGAAGAGTTATATATATCAGAGTCGTACTGATGGCATTACAAAAGTTCTCGATAAGAAGAGTCGGAAAAACAAACTGAATGATGATCCCAAAAAGCACGAACATTGCATAGCCTGTGATGATCAACCTGGTCTTTACTCTCATCAGGTGATTGTAGCGGATCATTAGATATATACTGCCAAACAGGTAATAGAATGCCAGCACATAATATACGTAAATAAAGTTGTCCCTGTGATAAATTCCTGTAGAGTCATAGTGGAAAAGAATCGGATAAAACCAGTTTATCAATACCAGCAAAAGTCCCGTAAAAAATGCAAAAAAGACCATTACAAAGCTCTTTACTTCTTTGTAACTGACGTAAATGTCCAGAACTGCCATGATATACATAAAATATGCCGCGGCCGAAGCAAGATGAGCTATAAAATAGCATGATCCCACCAGTTTTTCCGCCAAAGGATACCATGCTGTTTCCATCGGACGCATCTGCAAATACGTTTCTACCCGCTCAAAAATAGTAGCTGCAAAAATTGCAAACAAAAGACAGCCAAAAGCTTTCTGTCTGTACGCAGGAACAAAGCGCCTTGACAGAGATGTTATGGCTATTGTAGACAATATGAAGATTGCGCATATATCAAAATAGTAATTGTAATGCACGCAGATCCTCCATCGGTGGAGCGAAGCAAAACCTGTATATTGACCCGGCTTCTTATTTTAGTTCTATCATTTACAGCCACTTTAACGGGTTACTAATAACTTTGGCTTTCTGCCTTATATCTTCCATGTTTGCCTTAAGGTACTGCTCAAGCTGAAAAACTTCATCATCGGAAAAACCACTTTGCGACTGAATAGAGCAGTCCGGTATAATTCCTTCTGCAAAGTCTGCCCCGCCACTGTTATTTTCGCGCTCAAATCTGACCCGGACCATTTTTTTCTGATCCTTGCCGGTAACTATGGCTGAATATGTCATTGTAAGGCTGTCATTCATGTTTTCGCCTTTCCCACCTTTATTTACGGAAATCAGCACAAAAATAGTGTTAACGGAGCGCAAACTTCCGATAACACTATTATAATGCAAATCTCGATAAATTAATATAAATGTTTTATGAAATTGCGATAAGCATTAGCCGTTTATCCCCACATTATACTGTGTAAGCAACTTCAAAGAAGCTATATTGCAGGCCTTTTTCTGAGGCATATCGGGCCATGACTGAAGATACATTTTATCTTTGTCATCCTCTGTCAGGGGAGTAATTACAACTTTTGTATCAAGATGGTCACTGCAATATCTCTTAAGACCAATCTCCCATGTCTGTCCTGTATAGAAGCTGTCGGTTGCTATTTCATAATCATCTGACGCAACATAGCTGCCTGCCCCGCCAAGGCTTTCCTTTGTTGCTGCATCCTTTCGGGTAAAGAACCCTGCTTTATCCCCCACATAATCAATCACAAGATATACTTCACAGGCCTCCGGATTAAGTCCCTCCACAGATATCGCATACTCTTTTGTTTCCGTATTATTTCCGGAGTTCATACTTACTCCTGCTGTCTCCTTGCTGTCACAAAGCTCTGTAAAATAAGCACTCCCGTCATTTGTGTATTCACGTAAGCTTTTATATATTGCAAAGCAGTCGGAATCTCCGATACCTGCTGCATCTGCTGTATTTTTATCCGGAGCAGTCACCTTAATGCCATCGCCGATTTTCTCAAATCCGGCAGGTGTTTCAGGCAGCGCCGGATAGATTTTGAAGGTAAGTGTGCTGGTCTTATCTGTAGTAAACATAAGGCTTACTTTTCCATCAGCGCCTGTAACAGGCTCAGCTTCTGAAATAATCAGATAATCTTTTCCATCGATAGAAACCTTCGCTGAATGAAGAGCCTCTTTGCGGGAAATAACAATGATCCTGTTATCCTTAAGATCTCCCTTTATATCAACCGGTGTCTCGCAGCTGCTTTCCTTTACTTTGCTTTCCTTTTCTGAAGCTTGACAGTTATCTCCGGCTGCATCCTTGAAGAAAATATAGGTTTCGCCGCTTCCGTCTTCCTTTAGCCTGCAAAGTGGTGTCGCAGGGATCGTAACAAGTGCATCTCCCACAGGCATATTGAATGGGTAAAAGAAAAAGTCGCCATCATTTATGTCTCTTGCAGGGAACTGTGCAAGAACTGTTTTCCCATCCTCTCCATAGGCCTTAAGCACTACATTTTTATGCTGTGCCATCTTATATCTTCGCTGATAGTTATTTACAAAAAGATACCCTCTGTAAGAGTCTAAATCACAAGAATCTTTGGCATTTATGCCTTCGCTGCCGTCTTTTATTTTCTTGCACCTTACGGCACTTCTAAGGTCCTTAAAATTTTCGGTCTTTAGCGGATTTCCCGGTTGCTCCGTGTATGCCATATCGCAGAGGTCATCTCCGAAGTCATGTATGAACATGGACAAAAGCCTTACCTGCCTGTATGTGTCCTCCATCTGGCCAAATTCACGTAAAGGAGCATTAAAGTCGTAGGAATACTCCGGCAGATCATTGGGATATCCTGTTTCTCTTGACTCCTGTAAAGTAGTGAGTTTCCCCTTTGGATTTGTACCTCCATGATACATGTAATAGCCAAGAAGATTTGCTCCGCTTCCCAGCTTAACCATTGACATTGCTGCTGTATCAAGGCCCGATGCGATGGGACGCCTGTGATGAGTTACCTGAAGTCCTCCGCCAAGCTCTGCCGTAAGGAATGGGAACGCATCCATATCAAAGGTAATTCCTGCCCCAAGGCCGTGGTCGGAACCGATATTGTGGTCATTTCTTTCTCTGGTAAAAATATAATTTCCGCTGGGCTCTATCTCTGTGAGTCTCTGATCCCAGGGCGCTTCGCAGTATCCTCCCATAACAGGAAGCATACCTCCCGTCACTGCTCCGCCCCAGCCTGTGGCTGTGTATATTGGTGTGATAAATCCAATCTCTTTTGCCATGGAAAGAAGGGTTCTCATGTGCTCTTCGCCCTCTTCACCGGTCTTTCCGCCGCAGTGACCGTATTCATTTTCAATCTGAATTCCGATGACAGGACCGCCGTCTTTTATAAAATATCCTTTGGCCTGCTCATAGGTCTTTTCATAAAATTTTCTTACATGCTCAAGGTATGCAGGTGCATTGGTCCTGACTTCATAGCCGTTTTCTTTTGCATCCTGTAAGAGCCAGTCAGGAAAGCCTCCGTTTCTTACTTCACCGTGAGCCCATGGTCCGATCCTTAAGATGCTGTAAAGCCCACACTTTTTGACGGTCTCAAGGAAGTCCCTAAGACATCTGTCGCCTGTAAAATCAAACTCACCCTGTATTTCCTCATGATGAATCCAGATGACATATAAAGAGACGATATCTATGCCTCCCGCCTTCATCTTGCTAAGCTCTAATTCCCAGTTTTTTTTCGGGTATCTGGAAAAATGCATCTCCCCCATCATCGGAAACCATCTCTTCCCATCAACCAAAAGGCTTATATTGTCAAATCCTATATTGGAATTTGCTGTGATTCTCATATAATGCTCCTTAAATAATTCTCTGCTTATCATAATTCAAGGGGTAAAAAGCATGTTTTTACCCCTTTTAGATAACCTCATGATTGTTATAAACTTATGAATCTTTACATTTTTATTTCGTGCTGTCCTTAAGAACTACCTCGTAATTCTTAAGCTTCTGGCTTGAAACCTCTTCACCTTCTATCATGGAAAGAAGGGTTTTGGCTGCAACAGTTCCAAGTTCCCTGTCATTGAAATTCAATGAAGTTACAGAAGGAACTGTTCCTTCAAGTAGGGAACTATTGTAAAAAGATGCCACCCGAAGATCCTCCGGGATCCTGATTTTCTTTTCCCTGCATCTGGCAATTACTGCTCCCGCCATTGAATCATCCATGCAGATGACCCCATCGATATTTTTCTTGCGAAGGTCCTCAAGTATTGAAGCTATTTTCTGTGTTCCTTCAACATCAAGGTAGATCAGGGATTTATTGATTGAAAGCCCCGCCTCCTTAAATGCTGCTTCATAGCCCTCAAGCCTTGTAAGCGTGATTATGTGATTGGTGGATCCGCCTATGAGTGCCAGTCTCTTAAGGCCCTTTGCGATAAGTATTGAAGTCAATTCTTTACAGGCCGCAAAATTGTCATTGTCAACGGAAATCAGATCCGGATCGTTGCTCTTTCCTACAACCACAAACGGCAGACCGCTTTTTTTCAGATAAGCTGCCGGAATATCATCCACAAGAGTCCTTGTCAGGATGATGCCGTCCACTTTTCTGTTTTCAACAAGTCTCTTAAGCCCCGAAATATCATCTCCGTTAATAAGCGAAACAATTATGTCTACGCCGTTCCCTGCTGTCACCTCATTCATGCCGATCATACAGCGCTGAAAAAAGGGAAGATCCACCGCATTATAGTCATCCGGCCACACTACGCCAATATTATAGGTACGCTGTGAGGCAAGCGCCTTTGCAGAGACATTGGGTCTGTAATTATATTTTTCTATGAATTCCATGACCTTGTCTCTTGTGCTGCTTCCAACTCTCCCCTTCCCCGATATTGCTCTGGAGACAGTGGTCTTGGATATGCCAAGAGCCCTGGCCACATCATCAATCGTAATTTTTTCGTCAGACATGATACAAATACCTCGTAAGGAAGTTCTGCTCTCGCACTAGCTTCGAAAATAAGGAAGTTCTGCTCTCGCACTTCGTGCTCGCCAGAACACGTTCGAACTAGGCTCGACAAAACCTCGCCAAGTTCTCTCAGCCCTTCACTGCTCCACCTGTTACGCCTTCTACGTAGTACTTCTGAAGGAACATGAACAGCAAGGTTACAGGTATCGCGATAAGTACGCCGCCGGCACAGAACCTTGTAAAGTAGCCCTGATAGTCACCGGTATTCATCCATCTGTACATGGAAACAGCTGAGTTGTAGCTTGCATCGTGTCCAAATGCGATGTAAGAAGCAAATACATAGTCATTCCATGGTGCCATAAAAGCAACAAGAGCTGTATAAATGATGATTGGCTTACTCATAGGAATAGTCATTGTAAAGAATACTCTGGCTCTTGAAGCGCCATCAATTCTCGCAGCTTCATCCAGCGCCTTGGGAATAGTATCAAAATATCCTTTACATACGTAGTAGCCCATTCCGGAGCTGGCTACCGACACAAGGATAAGTCCGGGGATAGCACCTGCCTGGGTAAGTCCCATCTCTTTTAACAGGAAATACAGACAGATCATGGTAAGGAATCCCGGGAACATTCCGAGGATCAGCCAGAATCTCATAAGTAGTGTTCTTCCTGCAAATCTCATACGGCTGAGCGCATAGCTGACGCAAAGCACGATAATAGTCTGCAACACAGAGACAAAAGCAGCGATCACAACGGTGTTCAGATACCATCTCTTATAGTTGGTCTCATCGCTAAGTACAAATTTATAGTTGTCCAGCGAGAAGTGCTTGGGTATAACGTAATCAACAATTCCGCCATACTCCACTGAAGCATCAAAGGATCTGAAGCTTCCAAGAACCAGTCCCACAAACGGGAAAAGCCAAATGACAACTATTATTATCAGCAACAAATAGGAAAAAAAGTTGCCTACTGCACGTTTTCTTTTCATTGAAGATTCTCTTGCCATTATTGGAATCCCTCCTCATCTTTTACTGAAGGCAGCATCTGGTAAACAACCAGCGAAATCACAGCTGTCACAACGAATACCATGATACCTATTACCGCAGCCATCTTGTAGTTGGTGTCATTGATGGTCATCTTGTAAAGCCATGTAACAAGAAGGTCTGTTCCTCCGGCACCGCCGGTGTAAGTCATGGACTTTGGTCCACCTCCCGTAAGCAGGTAAATAACATTGAAGTTGTTAAGGTTACCCGTGTAGGAAGTCAAAAGATAAGGCCCTGTAACAAAGAGCATATATGGCATTGTGATGTGTCTGAACATCTGCCAGGGTGTTGCTCCGTCAATCTTTGCGCTCTCGTAAAGGTCAGCAGGAATATTCATAAGAAGTCCTGTAGCCATAAGCATCAGGTATGGAATACCAATCCAGATATTAACTACGACAATCGTAATCTTAGCAAGCAGCGGATCTGTCCAGAATGGTATGGCACTCTTGATGATTCCAAGTTTCATTAAAGTTCCGTTTATGATACCTGCATTATCAAACATCTTTGAAACATACAAAAGACTTACAAACTGGGGAACAGCAATTGTCATAACAAGGCAGGTTCTCCAGAATTTCTTGAATCTGATTCCCTTTTTGTTGATCAGCAACGCTACCGCGATTCCAAGGAAATAGTCAATGAATGTAGCAAGCAGCGCCCACACCAATGTCCAAAGAAGGATACTGAGGAATGTTGAACCGAATCCGTCTGTTCCAAAAGAAAACAGACTTCTGAAGTTTTCAAATCCAACCCAGGTAAACAGCTTTGACGGTGCCTGATGGGTCGCATCATAGTTGGTAAATGCTACGCATATCATGAAAACAATTGGCAAAACAGTGAAAGCAAAAACGCCTGCCACAGGAAGTGCCAAAAGTGTTTTATCGAAGTTAGAATCGAACAGGGATAAAAAATCCGCCTTATTGCCGGGAAGTTTTTTGCCTGCTCTTAAAAGTTCCTCCTGTTTGCGGTTGTCCCTGATATTTAAGTACCAGCAGACTACAAGGAACAGGATAAAGAATAATGTCAAAAGACCAAACAACAGAATGAGGAAGGAATGATCACCATACACTGTCTTTCTGTTCTTTTTATAAGTCTCAATAACACCCAGGGTGTTCAATTTGGAAAAATATTTTCCGCCGAAGGTGGTTACAAACCAGATAAATAAAGCCTCAATGGCCAAAAACATGCCGCCTCGCAAAAACTGTCCGCGCATGATCTGTCCAAAGCCCATTACAAGGTACGATATTTTGGTCTTCCAATCCCCCTTAACAAAAGTAACCCCAATCTCTTTAAAGATATTTCCTATTGCTTCAAAGAAATTGCTGACGGGATTCTTTTTTTCAACAGACGTGTTACTCATGAAGATTCCTCCACTTTTTAAAAAACCGGCAGAAGGCTTGCTCCTGCCGGTATATATTTTTCATAATAAGGAACTTAAGATCTCGCTGCGCTCGCCTTAAGACGTTCGCACTAGATTCGAAAACACCTCATCAAGTGTTCTCAGCTTATCTAAGAGCTGATACTGTCTCCTGGAAGCTCTTAAGAGCTGCCTTTACATCATCCTCTGATGCGCCCTGAAGCTTGCCCTGTACATCGCCTGCAAGAGCTTCTGCGTTTGTCCAGTAGTCTCCAGGATACTGTCCCTGAGGAATTGTGTATGCGAACTGCTCTGAAAGAGCTGAAAGAGCTTCGTCAGCCTTTACAGCGCTGTCTGACTGAGCTGCAAGGTTTGAAGGTCCCCACTGAACTGCATTGTATCTGTCAAGCTGAACCTGCTCGCTTGTAAGGTAAAGAGCAAGTGAATCACATACAGCAAGCTTAAGCTCGTCTTCCTGAGGCTTAACACCAAGAAGTTTGCAGCCGTTGAATCCGCTCATCTGATATGAGTTTCCGTCAGATCCTGTGAATGTAGGAAGCTTAGCGCATGCATAGTTGTCGCCAAGGAAATCCTTAACTGTTCCTGCATCCCATGTTCCATCGATGATTGCTGCGTAGTTAACAGCATCACCTGCTGAAGAACCAGGCTGGAAAGCCTTTGAAGAAGCAACTTCGATCATCTCGTTAAGAGCTACAAGACCCTTGTCTGAATCATAGTCCATTGTGCAGCCTGTGAAGTTACCGTCATTGTCTGAATCATATGTGAGTGTGCAGCCTGTTCCGAAGAAGAATGCTACCTGATACCAACC
>SVFZ01000041.1 GCA_015056585.1 Butyrivibrio sp.
AGTTTTGTTTGAGACCCTGGAGAAGCTTATAAAACCATATAGCGGAAGTGATACTTTATGAAGTTGAGGATAAACGCGATTTGCCAGATGAGCTGGAAACTAGGGTGTCCAAGTATTGGAAAAGGACTTGCAGGCATTGTTCTTTATACAAGTGAGTATGCACCAGCGGCTAAGTTTTACGATGTCAGTGGCTAAACCCTCTTTTTTGTTTTATTCCAATTAGTATAGTTGTTATTTCTGGCAAATCTAAAGTCGCATTTTAGATTTGCCGAAAAATGTGTTGAATAATGAATCAATTACGGCTAAAATAAAGTTAGAGTTTAGATTAGTCGGAGGTTATTATGGCGTATATTGAGAGGGCAATTTCAAATGTGGTCTCAAAAAGAGTAAAGACAAGCAAATGTCTTCTACTTACAGGAGCCAGACAGGTGGGAAAATCGACGCTTATAAAGCATATTTTTCCTACTTATAATAAAGTTACATTTGACGATAAATTGACGCGTTTACAGGCGAGAGAAGAGCCGAAACTCTTTTTCCTTAACAATCCACGTCCTCTTTTTATCGATGAGGTGCAAAAAGAAAATAGTATCTTAGAAGATGTAAAGGTCATAGTCGACGAGTCAGATGAAAGAGGACAGTTTATATTTTCCGGTTCACAGAAACTTGAGCTTATGAAAGGCATGAGCGAGTCATTGGCAGGAAGAGTCTCTGTTTTGGAACTTGTTGGCCTGTCGCTTAGAGAAATAAACGGTATAGATTTTAATAAACATTTCGCGCCTACTGATGAATATCTGGCCGGAAGAGAAAAAGAACTAAAGACCTATGATAATATTTGGGAAATCATCCATAAAGGATCATATCCTGAGCTTTATGATGTTGATAGGGAGTGGCAGGATTTTTATTCTTCATATGTAGATACTTATCTGGAGAGAGATATTAATGAGCTTATTACAACAGATAGCATTACGTTTCTTAAATTCCTGACTGCAGTGGCTGCACGAACCGGGGAAATTCTAAACTATGCCAATATTGCCAGTGACGTAGGAGTTTCAGAGCCTACAATAAAAAACTGGATTTCAATATTGGAGAGGACGGGTATTATATTCTTGCTGCAACCATATAGCTCCAGTGCGCTATCAAGGGCGATAAAGTCTCCCAAAATTTACTTCAGGGATACAGGTCTTGCGTGCTACCTTACACGTTGGCTAACAGCTGATACGCTGAAGAACAGCGCTGTAGCTGGGAATATGTTTGAGACGTTTGTAGTTTCAGAGATATTAAAGTCATTTTCTAATGAAGGAATTGATTATAGGTTTAGTATCTTTTATTACAGAGGGAAAGACAAATCCAGCTCAGGAGAGAATGAGATCGATCTGATAATTGAGGAAAACGGGATACTATATCCAGTTGAAATCAAGATGACAGGAAATCCTAAGTCAAACATGGGAGGAACGAATCAGATTCTTGATAAGATTCCTGATAAGAAAAGAGGTATTGGTGTTATATTATGCCTTGTAGACAAAAAAATGTATTTAAGGGAAAATCTTCTTGCATTGCCGATCAGTTATATTTAATGGTATTGTTGGGAAATACTGATTTTCAAGAATAGAAAAAGCAGGGCTGGATCACATTGATCTGGCCCTTTTTGTGATTTACGTATATGGTATGTGAGAATTATTTCTTCCGCTTTGTTGATATAAGGAACCCTGCAAGGAGAGTAACCGGTACTGCATCTTATCCTGTGTGGCATATTAAGAATACTCTTACATGGAAATGTCGGAGTTATGATTGGCGGCTAATAATCAGTGCAAATACCAATAACCAGCTTACTATAATAATACCTATAACTAGCTTAGCGCCCACATCCGGTCTGAGGTCATAGAATTCCATTTTTCCAAAACCAATAAGAGACATCAGTGCTCCAATTATGATCAGGATCAATGGAAGCAGAATTGCACACAAAAGAAGGATGACAGATGCTGCATAAAACGCATTCAGGCGTAAAAAATCACTTATCATCGAGCTATTCAAAAAGCCTATTAACAAAAAGAAACCAACAAATAAAAAGGTAATTCCGACAAAACGGAACTGACGTCCTTCTTCCCAGCTTAAGCGTTTGTGATTCCATATTCCCGGGCGATATTCGAAATCATGATCCATCAGATAATGTTCAATAATGGAAAGAAGCTTATCCTCATCAAATCCGATATTCGCCCAATCCTTATAATCAACTCTTTTCCTCCAAGGCAAATTCTTCGGTGTAGAGAGCGAAAAAACAGTTCTGGTCTCCGTAGACATAGGCGGCGTATATGTATCCCTATTAATCAAGGTCTCGCCGCCGCAAAATGTTTTGTCTCTACTAAGTATATATGTCACAGAAAAAGAGCTGATTTCCCCATTGTCTGCTCCTTCGGGGATTTGCTGTGTTTTCCAACTGGCAACAATTTTGTTTTTTCGAATAGTTACAGCAAAGGGATATTCATTCGAATTTAGATCCCTTTGCATGGAAGCTATAAATTCATTAAATTCTTTACTACTTATTTTTTCACTCATAAGTCAGATTTTTCACTATCTTCATTTTGTTTGTTAAATCTTGGTTATTTAGTGTTACAAGAAACGGCGTTACTATCTGCTCCAGATGAAGGATAGTTATGTATGGAAGGAGCCAACCAAGCAGTATAAGCAGGTGCAGTCTTTTAAGAGTATTTAGATCAAGATTTTTCATTTCGTGGGTTTGTCCTTTGTATCATTATCCTTGGGGCGCGAAATAGCTATTCATGGCGTGTTCGAAATGTTCTTCGAAAGCTACTACAGCTTTTTTAGATACTTCGCTATCAGGCTCCATCATATCGAAAGCATGATACATGCCATCGTATATATCAATGCTCGCTTCTATGCCAGCATCTTGCAGATTCTTAATGTAGGCTTTTGCCTCATCAAGGAAAGGCTCTGCCGTTCCTACAAAGGTATATGCTGGAGGAAGTCCTGAAAAATCTGTCTGTCTTGAAGGAGCAGCGTAGGGCGGTACATTCTCTTTATCTGTCTTTCTAAGATACATAGCCCAGGCCTGGTGATTTCTTCTTGTATTCCATACCTTAGCATGGTTATCCCTTGAGCTTTCTGTATCGTAGTTATCTATCATGGGATATAAAGGCATCTGGTAAGCAATCTTTACATCACCGGTATCTCTTGCTTTCATGCATATGGCGGCACAGAGACCGCCTCCAGCACTTTCTCCGCCAACCATTATCTGATCATCACGGATCCCAAGCTCATATACATGCTCTTTTAAGTATAGCAGGGCATCATAGCAGTCGTTAAATCCATCAGGGTATGGATGGAATGCTGAGAGCCTATAGCCTACAGAAATGACTACAGCTCCAAACCTTTTAACAAGGTTTTCAGCTCGGCCCATGTAGACCATCTCTTTTACTCCTGTTGCGTAACCGCCGCCGTGGAACCAAAGTACGCCTGGGGCATTTCCACTAGATCCCTTTTTCTTAAGGATAAGGATAGGAATCTTGTGATCACCGGCATCTATCATTCTTTTTTCTGTTGAAACATCCCTGTCTGGGAAGAGTTTAATTTTTCTCATAATTAGAGATTATACCATATGTGTTCCTCAGAAGAGGGCGTTAGCCTGTAAGGTGTTCGTGATTTTATGGCTTTTGCGATTTGGAAATATGCATAAATACTGGGGTTGTTTAGATATATATTATATGCCGTTAATAAGTGTTTAATATATCGCTGATATAATGACGGTGATGGAACTTTTGTGTTGTTCAGGAGGAACAAGGCTATGAAAGATGGTTTTTGCCCGAAGTGTGGCAGAAAGCTGATAGAAAAAGAACTTGAAAACGAGGGAATCGTTCCGTATTGCAATAGCTGCGGCGAGTACAGGTTCCCTATGTACAACGTTGCAGTAAGCATGATAGTAATAAACAAGAGTACGAAGAAGATACTTCTTATAAAGCAGTATGGAAGAGATTTCTTTATACTTGTTGCAGGATACGTATCAAGAGGAGAAGAGCTAGAACATGCTGCAAGGAGAGAGCTTAAGGAAGAGACCGGAATGAGCGCTACTTACGTAAAGTTTAACAGGTCCAAGTTCTTTGAACCTTCAAATACCCTGATGTGTAACTTCACTGTACTCGTTGAAGATGATAGTGAGCTACATACAAACCAGGAGATAGATTCATACAACTGGTTTAGCTACGACGAAGCAAGGGAGAATATCAAGAAGGGAAGCCTTGCGGCAGAGTTTCTAAATGCGTATCTTGACGGATTAGATGGTAAGTAGTGCATTTGATAACACCGGTTTTAACAATATATGTCTTAATATGCCTTCCGCTTTAGGCTATAATGAGCAGGAAGGCTTTTTTAATGGAGAAAAAACGATGATAAGAGTAACAGTATGGAACGAGTATAAACATGAAAAGGAAATAGAGCAGGTAAAAAGGATTTACCCTGACGGTATCCATGGCTGCATAAAGCAGTTTCTATCAAAGGAATCTGATATAGAAGTAAGGACCGCAACCTTTGAAGAAGTAGAACACGGCCTTACAGAGGAAGTGTTATCATCTACCGATGTACTTGTATACTGGAGCCATGCTCTTCAGGATGAGTTTTCAGATGAAGTCGCAGAAAGGATCCAGAGGCACGTCTTATCAGGCATGGGCCTTGTTGCCTTGCATTCATCTCACTACTCTAAGATGCTAAAGCGCCTTATGGGTACGACCATGACACTTACATGGAAACATGACGTTTCGGAAAGACTCTGGTGCACAGCGCCGCTCCATCCTATAGCTAAGGGCATACCTGAAGTTGTAGATATCCCTATGGAAGAGATGTATGGGGAACCCTTTGATATACCAAGACCTGACGACGTTGTTTTTACAGGATGGTTTTCAAATGGCTATGTATTTAGGAGCGGATGCACATTTACCAGGGGTAAGGGAAAGATTTTCTATTTCCAGCCAGGCCATGAGATGAACCCGACATATCATATACCAGAGATACAAAAGATAATCGTAAATGCTGTAAGGTACTGTTATCCTGACGGCATAGTAAGGACTCTGCCACAGAATGTGAGGATTGAAGATTGAAACTTTCAGTTTTTTATGACCATGTAATAGAGGCTTATGACCAGACAGGGAAAGATATACCGGAAATCCTTAAGTTTGTTAAGGATCAGGGAATTATTGCCCTTGAAATGAGGCTTAACCACATACAGGAAAACCCAAAGATTACAGAATGGGTAAAAGAAGCAAGCCTAGGTATAAGCTGCATCTATGAGTTTTACGAAATGGGTACCTTGGAGGAGACGGAAAAAGTTAGTCTGCACCTACAGACTGCAAAAGAGCTTGGTGCGCCAAATATCATGATTGTTCCAGGATTCCTTCATGGGAAAGAAGTAGATACCCTTAAGAGCAGCATGACAGATGAGGATAAGCTCTTTTCCTTCTTTGATTCACGCACAGAGGTAAAGAGAATGGCTGATGCCATGAACAGTGCCGTGAAAATGGGAAGCGATATGAGCATTACCGTTCTTTTTGAGGATTTTGATGATTTCTCATCGCCTATGTCCGGTATAAACGGCGTAGCCTGGTTCCTTGAACATGTCCCTGAAATAGGATTTACCTTTGACTGTGGTAATTTTATCATGCATAACGAGGATGTCCTTCTTGCTTTTTCTAGGTTTGAAAAGAGAGTACGGCACGTACATTGTAAGGATAGAGGAGAAGGGCCAGCCGTTCCAGTTGGAGATGGGAAGATTCCTATAAAAGAGGTGGTAACAAGTCTTTTAAGCTCCGGGTACGATGGATATTTTGCTATAGAACACTTTGATGCGGTGGATCAGATGGTATACATCGAAAGATCCGCAAGGTTCCTTAGAACTATAACAGTATGATAAGGCAAAAAATACGGCATTTAATTTTCCAGAAAATGCGGCAAACAATTTTCCATAGTTTGCTCCATGAATATATTCATTATCTGACACTTTGTTGTGCTGATACAAAAGCAACTGATGAATTCATGAAAGAGGGAATTGCTGAATATATCTCAATGCTTAGATGTGAAAATCGAATGGCCAGAAGTATTAACTATATGCTTTCCGAGAAGGCAATACAAAACTATATCGATCATGGGGCATGTACTTCGGATGGGAAGTCTATTGACAATGTTAAACGTTATTATTGTGACGCGCAGTTATTTGTAGAGGGATACGAGGTTGGTAGACAATATTCGACCGTATCTATTGGTAATACAATAGCCACTCGCACTGAAGAAATGCAAAATAGCCCCAATAAATCTAACCCGCGGACCGGTATCACATCCGGGGAATACACCTGTATGATCACGCGTGATGAGTGGGAGAATTTGAAATAGATTCCTTGGAGATAATTGGGAGCTTGAAATATGAGTGATAAGACTTATTTTGAAAATGCTTATTTTATAATAGGCACAGCATATGCCGGTAAATCCACAATGGTAAAAGAATTGGCTAAAAGACATATCGGTATCGCCTGCGAAGAGAATTACCATGATAATTATCCGGAAACACTAGATGCAGGCGAATTTCCCTGCTTAACCTACACCAGAGATCTTGAGGATTGGCATGATTTTATAAGAAGGTCGCCCAAGGAGTACAAGGCATGGATTGACGGAGTGAAAAAAGAATGTGAAATACTGGAACTGCGTATGCTTCCGGAAATCTGCAATCAAGGGAAGCCGGTGTTTGTTGATACAAATATCAGTATTG